>JASGDZ010000060.1:0-5211 GCA_047606835.1 Microbacterium sp.
CCGTCGCGCGCCCGCGCCGCCTCCCGTCGCGCCCGCATCCTGTCGCGCGCCCGCATCCCCTCGCGCGCCCGCCCGCCGCATCCCGCCCGCCGCATCCCGCCCGCCTCCATCGCTGAGGCGCCGGGGCGCGGCCCGCCGAGTCCACACATCCATCGCCGAGTCCATCCTCGCGGCGCGGGTGGATGTATGGACTCGCCGTCGAGTGGATGGGTTCGGCGAGGGGGCGGAGCGTGACGGGGAAGGGAGGGGGTCGACAGGTGAGTGGAGGAGTGTGGTAGTGAAATGGAGGAAAGTGGAGTAGATTGGAATGACTTCGGAGCGGCCGGACGGAGGGGGGCGATGCCGGATGCTTCTGGGCACGCACACCCCCAGGCTCGATGACAAGGGGCGCCTGATCCTGCCCGCCAAGTTCCGCCGCGAGCTCGAGGACGGACTCGTCATCACCCGCGGACAGGAGCGCTGCCTCTACGTGTTCAGCGCCGCGGAGTTCGCGCGCAGGCACGAGCGGATGCGCGAGGCGCCGATGGGCGACAAGCGGGCGCGCGACTTCCGGCGCATGTTCCTGGCCGCGGCGAGCGACGAGACCCCCGACAGCCAGCACCGCGTGACGATCCCGCCGGCGCTGCGCGCCTACGCGGGCCTGGAGCGCGACCTCGTGGTCGCCGGCATCGGCGACCACGCCGAGATCTGGAACGCACAGCGGTGGGCGGAGTACACCGCCGCGAACGAGGACGCGTTCGCCGACCAGGACGAGGAGGTGTATCCGGGACTGTTCTGATCCCCGAGTCGCGATCTCCCGCCGCTCACGCCCTGACGCACTTCCCCGGCGCCAGGTCGGAGCGGAGGGGGATCGGGACCCGGGGCCCGGACCGGAAGAAGCCATGGACCTCAGCCACCGCGATCTGGACGACATCCACACCCCCGTGCTGCTCGAGCGCTGCGTCGAGCTGCTCGCACCCGCGCTGCAGCGCGACGGCGCGGTGCTCGTCGACGCCACGCTCGGCATGGGCGGTCACGCCGCCGCCTTCCTGGAGCGTTTCCCGCGCGTGCGCCTGGTCGGCCTCGACCGGGACACCGACGCGCTGCGCATCGCGGGGGAGCGGCTCGCGCGCTTCGCCGACCGGATCGCCCTCGTGCACACCGTCTACGACGGCATCGCCGCAGCGATCGCCGAGGCGGGTGCCGCGACCGCCGACGGCATCCTGTTCGACCTGGGGGTGTCGTCGCTGCAACTCGACGAGGCCGACCGCGGCTTCGCCTACGCGAAAGACGCTCCCCTGGACATGCGCATGGACCAGAGCGCGGGCCGCACGGCCGCCGACGTGCTGGCCGATGCCGACGAGAGCGAGCTGCGCCGCATCTTCGAGCGCTACGGCGAGGAGAAGCTCGCCGCGCGCTACGCCCGCGCGATCGTGCGCGAGCGCGCGCACGCGCCCATCGACCGCTCGGGGAGGCTCGTCGAGATCCTCACCGCTGCCACGCCCGCCGCCGTGCAGCGCGCGGGTCACCCCGCCAAGCGCGTGTTCCAGGCGCTGCGGATCGAGGTCAACGAGGAGCTCGCGGTGCTGGGGCGCGCCATCCCCGCCGCGCTCGACGCCCTCTCGGTCGGGGGCCGCATCGTCGTGATGTCGTACCAGTCCCTCGAGGACCGTCTCGTCAAGCGGCTGTTCGCGGAGGCATCCGCATCCACCGCGCCGCGCGGGCTGCCCGTCGAGCTGCCCGAGCACGCACCCCGGTTCCGACTGCTGGTCAAGGGCGCGGAGCTCGCCCCCGACGACGAGCGGGCGCGCAACCCGCGTGCCACCCCGGTGCGGCTGCGCGCCGCCGAGCGACTGCGGGAGGCGGCGTGAGCGCCGTGGTCGACGCCATCCGGACCACCCCGGAGCCGTTGCGCTCCGAGCGGCCGGCCCGGCACCTGCGGACGGTCGAGCGCACGCGCCGGCGCCGACCGCGCGTCTCCTACGCGATCGCCGCCGTCGCCGGCGCGCTCGCGATCGCGGCGGCCCAGATGGGGCTCTCCATCGCGGCCACCGAATCGTCCTACGAGGTCAGCCGCCTGACGCAGCAGCAACGGGAGCTGACATGGCAGCGGCAGGAGCTCGACGATCGGATCGCCGGTCTCAGCTCGCCGCAGTACCTGGCGGCGAACGCGGCATCGCTGGGCATGGTCATCAACCAGTCGCCCACTTATCTGCGCCTCAGCGACGGCAAGATCCTCGGCAGCAAGAAGGCCGCCACCTCCACGTCATCGGTCAACGCGCTCGGCAAGGGCGCGGTGGGCAACGCCCTCGTCGCCGAGACGCCGCTCGTCACGACGCCGGACAGGACGATGCAGCGCGGCGCGGAGACGGCCGAGACGGATGACGCATCCACCCTCCCCCCTCCGATCACCGACGGCCTGCCTACCCCGGCGACGCGCTGACGCACGGTATACAGGCACAGACCCCGACACCCAGGAGCAGCTCGACCCCATGACGACCCGCAGCACCCGCAGCCCGCGCCGTCGCACCGTCGTCGCCCTCGCCGTGGTGCTCGCGGTGATCGTGGCGTTCGCGGTGCGGCTCGTCGACATCCAGGTCGTCAACGCCGACCAGCACGTCAAGGACTCCGTCACCGTCGGAAGCCTCGGCGAGCAGGTGGCGCTCAAGGGCACCCGCGGCACGATCACCGACTCGGACGGCACCGTGCTCGCGCGCAGCACGCTGCTCTACGACGCCCAGCTCTCGCCGGTCAACGTGCGCGACTACTACGACCCGCCTGACGGCAAGGAGCCCCCCGTCGTGGGCTGGGACGAGATGGCGGCGAAGATCGGCGCGATCACCGGCCAGACCGCGCAGGAGGTGCAGCAGATCGTCGCCGACGCGCTCGCCGAGGACGCGGACTCGCAGTTCGCCTACCTCGAGCGCGGGCTCACGACCGAGCAGTACCGCGATCTCGCCGAACTCGGCCTCCCGTACCTCAGCTTCACGTCGCAGCCCTCGCGCGTGTATCCCGAAGGTGCGGTCGCAGGCAACCTCGTCGGCTTCGTCGGGGTCGACGGCAGCCCGCTGGAGGGCCTCGAGGTGACGCAGGACGAGTGTCTCGCGGGGACGAACGGCGAGGAGACCTTCCAGCGCGGCAAGGACGGCGTGGTGATCCCCGGCACAAGGTCGGAGCAGCCCGCGGTCGACGGCGGCACGCTGACGCTCACGATCGACAGCGACCTGCAGTGGTACCTGCAGCAGCTCATCGCCGAGCAGGTGAACAAGTACAAGTCGATCAGCGGCACGATCACGGTCGTGGAGGCGAAGACCGGCAAGATCCGCGCAGCGGCGGAGTACCCGACCGTCGACCCCAACGACTTCGAGGCCGAGGGCTCGTATCTCACGAGCCGCATCTTCCAGGATCAGTTCGAGCCGGCATCCACGTTCAAGGCGCTCACCGCCGCCGCCCTCGTCGACTCGGGCGAGGCCACGCCGAGCACCACCGTGACCACACCGGGGCGGGTGACGTTCTCCGACGGCGCGCAGGTGCGCGACATGTCGCTGCACGATACCGTCGAGTACACGCTCAACGGTGTGCTCGTGGAGTCGTCGAACGTCGGCATCTCGAAGCTCAGCGAGCGCCTGAGCGCGAAGAAGCGCTACGAGTATCTGAAGAAGTTCGGCATCGGCGAGGGCAGCGCGGTGAACTTCGGCAACGAGGCGAAGGGCGACCTCAAGCCCTCCTCGGAGTGGGACAACCAGCAGCTGCACGACACGAACTACGGTCAGGGCGTCACCACCACCATCCCCGAGCTCATCGGGGCGTACAGCGCGATCGCCAACGGCGGAGAGCGCGTCCCGCTGTCGCTCATCGAGTCGTGCACGAAAGCCGACGGCACGGTCGTGAAGCCCGCGGAGGGGGAGCGCGTGCGCGTCATGAGCGAGAAGTCGGCGCAGCAGGTGACGACGATGCTCGAGAACGTCTACATGCAGGCCGGCTATTCGGACGCGATCCAGGTGCCCGGCTACCGCGTCGCGATGAAGTCGGGCACGGGGCAGAAGACCGACGGCAAGGGGCACTACAAGTCGGGCGTGTGGTACACGCTGATGATCGGCTTCGCTCCGGCGGAGGATCCGCAGTACATCGTGGCGATCACCCTCGACGAGCCCACCACGGTAAAATCTTCCGCGGCCGATGCCGAGGGGTTCCAGAAGGCGATCACGCAGGTCATGAAGACCTACCGCGTGATGCCCTCGACCGGCAAGGCCACCAAGCTCCCCGTGTATCAGTGAGTGCGCGCACACGGCACGTCGTCGTGCGCGCAGTGGAGGAAGAATGATCGCCCTGACCCTCGACGAGATCGCCGCGATCGTGCGCGGGCGGCTCGTGCCGGCGGCGGGGGATGACGGTGCCACGGTCGTGGCGGGCGTGGTCGACACCGACTCGCGGCTGATCGGGCCCGGCGACGTCTTCGTGGCCAAGCCAGGCGAGGTCACCGACGGGCACCTGTTCGTGGGCGCGGCGGCGGCAGCAGGTGCCGCGCTCGCGATCGTCGAGCGCCCCGTCGACGTCGCGGTGTCCCAGATCGTGGTCGACGACGTCGTCGACGCGCTCGCCGAGCTGGCCCGCGAGGTCGTGGCCAGAGTGCGCGCCGGCGGACGGCTGCAGATCGTGGCGATCACCGGATCGAACGGCAAGACCACGACGAAGAACCTCGTCGCTCGCATCCTCTCCGCCGAGGGCGAGACGGTGGCGCCGCGGAACTCCTTCAACAACGAGGTCGGGGCTCCGCTGACGATGCTGCGCGTCACGCACGACACGCGCTATCTCGTCAGCGAGCTGAGTGCGCGCGGTCCCGGAGAGCTGACGCGGCTGGGCGGGCTGATCGCCCCCGATGTCGGGGTGGTGCTCATGGTGGGGCTCGCGCACGGGGGCCTGTTCGGCAGCATCGAGGCGACCGCCGCGGCCAAGGCCGAGCTCGTGCAGCAGGTGCGGGCGGGTGGCCTCGCCGTGCTCAACGCCGACGATCCGCGCGTGGCCGCGATGGCGGCGATCGCTCGCGAGCGGGGGGTCTCCGTGCGGTGGTTCGGCCACGGTGCCGGCGCGGACGTGCGGGCGCAGGATGTCGAGGCGACCGCCGCGGGAACCACGTTCACCGTCGCGGCCGGCGACGTGTCGCGCGCGATGCGGCTGCGCGTGATCGGCGCGCACCACGTCGGAAACGCGCTGGCGGCGATCGCCGCCACG
>JASGDZ010000061.1:0-4928 GCA_047606835.1 Microbacterium sp.
CCTCGCCGCTGCCCGCACCCAGGCCACACGCCCCGCCGCCTGAGCTACGCGGACCTTTCACGTGAGGCAAGCGTCAACCGCTCCCGGACCTATTGACATGAGGCAAGACGAGCCGCGCGGGAGCCGCCGCGGGAGCGACCAGCCGCCGGCCAGTCCATCGACGCGTTCCGACCCCGAGCGCCGGTGGTCCGGCTCGCACGGGCGATCCGGCGGATGCCGCCTCCCGCGCGTGCCAGACTCCCGCAGACGGCGGCGCGCCCGCACGGTGGGGCGTGGTCACTGTGGGACGTGGTCACTGCTGGGCGAGTGCGCCGATGCGGCGCACGACCTCGCGCAGCACGTCCTGCGCGCACGCGAAGTTGAGCCGCACGTGCCCTCGCCCCTCCTCGCCGAAGTGCGGGCCGAAGTGCAGCGCCACCTTCGCCTCGCGCAGGATGCGGCGCGCGGGGTCGTCGCCCCAGCCGAGCGCGCTGAGGTCGATCCACGCCAGATACCCCGCGTCCGGCACGCGGTAGCGCGCGCCGGGGACGTGTTCGGCGAGCAGGTCCGCGAGCAGCCGCCGGTTGCGGTCGAGGGTCAGCAGCACTCCGTCGAGCCACGCGTCGCTCTCCTCGGCGAACGCCGCGACGGCCGCCAGCATCCCGAACTGCCCCGTGCGCCACTCGACCTCGACCGGCAGACCGCGCACCACCGCGGCGGGGCCGTCGGCGGCGGTGATCATGACGGCGCACTTCAAGCCCGCGAGGTTGTACGCCTTGCTGGCACTCGTCACCGCGAAGCCGACCTCGGCGGCGGCCTCCGATGCGGCCAGGAACGGCGTGAAGACCGTGCCCGGCTGCGTCAGCGGCGCGTGGATCTCGTCGCTGACGACCGCCGCGCCGAACCTCTTCGCGAGCGCGGCGAGGGCGGCCAACGAGTCGGGGGCGTGCACCGTGCCGGTCGGGTTGTGCGGGTTGCACAGCAGCACGGCGCGCGCGCCACCCGCGAGCGCCGTCTCGATGCCCCGCAGGTCGAGCTCCCACCCGGCACCCGCATCGACGAGCGGCACGCGCTCGGCGGCGGCGCCCGCCTCGGCGACCAGCTCGTAGAACGGCGGGTAGACCGGCGGCGTGACCACCACGCGATCGCCCGGGCTCGTGACCCGGCGCAGCAGTTCGACGATGCCCATGCTCACGTCGGCGGTGGAGCGGATGCGGGAGGGGTCCACCTCCCAGCCGAAGCGGCGCTGCGCGAACGCCGCGAACGAACCGGCCAGGGGGGTGCGCGATGCCGTGTACCCGGTGTCGCCGAGCTCGACGGCGCGGTGCAGCGCCGCCGTGATCGCCGGCGCGAGCGGGAAGTCGCTCTCGGCCACGAAGAGCGGAAGCACGTCCGCCGGATACTCCCGCCACTTCTCGCTGGTGCGCTCTCGGAGTCGATCGAGGGGCAGCGGAAGGACGGGGGTGACGCTCACCCGTCGAGCCTACCGGCGGGCACCTCCCCGCTCGGGGGCCCTGGCGCCCCTCGACGACGTCGGCGCCCGTTCGGCGGAGTGCCGGCTCGCCGGGCCGACAAGCGCGAGCCGATCGGGCGGATCTGCGCACCGCGTGACGGCGGGCAGGTCGCCGGACGTGCCCCGCTGCAAGAATGGTTTCTATGAAGCCCCCGACGATCTACGACGTGGCCCGCACGGCGGGCGTGTCGCACCAGACCGTCACGCGCTACCTGCACGGATTCCCGGGAATCCGTCCCGAGACCCGCGACCGCGTGCAGGCGGCGATCGCGGAGCTGGGCTACCTGCCCAACTCCGCGGCTCGGCAGCTGCGGCAGAACCGCGTCAACGTGATCGGGCTGCTGGCGCACCGCGTCGACATGCCGGGCCCGGCACGCATGGTGGTCGGCATCATCGCCGCCGCGCGCCAGCACGGCTACCTCATCGAGCTCGTCGCCACCGAAGGCCAGGAGTCGGACGAGATCGACGCGGCGCTCGACCAGCTTCTCGAGCACCAGCACGCGGGGCTCATCATCGAGTCGGAGTACGAAGGGCTGACCCGCGCGATCGAGGCGCGCGACCTGCGCGTGCCGCATGTCATGGCCACAGCCCGCGAGCTCATCCCCGGCGACCCGATGACGTCGAACCACCAGACCGGTCAGATGGCGGCGGCACACCTGATCTCGTTGGGCCACCGCGAGATCGGGTACGTGAGCGGCCCGCAAACGTGGCTGGTCGCACGAGAGCGGCGTGACGGATTCATCGCCGAGCTCGCCGCCGCCGGCCTGGAGCCGGTCTGGGAGGCGGAAGGCGACTGGTCGCCGGCGTCGGGGGCCGCGGCGTGGCGCGACAGGCCCCGGTCCACGAAGATGACGGCGGTGGCCATGGGCAACGACGCGATGGCGATCGGGCTGATCTCGGCGGCCACGACGACGGGCGTGTCGGTGCCGGGCGACCTCAGCGTGATCGGCAACGACAACATGCCGGAGGCCCCCTTCGTCACTCCCCCGCTCTCCACGATCGCGCTCGACTTCGAGGCGGAGGGCGCCTTCCTCGTGGCCACGCTGTTGGGCATGATCACCGGCGAGGCGGTCGACAGCACGCTCCCCGCGCCACGGTTGATCGCTCGCGCCTCGACCGCGCCCGCTTCGCGCTGAGGTCGCGGCGACGGGTCCCGACTTCCTCTTGCCCGCGGGCGACACGCTCTGCTATTGTCCGATGTTGTCGACAACATGTTGTCGACAACATTCGACAGAGAGGTTGAAATGGCGACCCGCCCGCGATTCTCCGGAATCCTCTTCGGGGCCGCGTACTACGCGGAGTACCAGCCAGAGGGAACCATAGAACGCGATCTCGACCTCATGAAGGACGCGGGGTTCACCGTCATCCGGGTGGGCGAGTCGGTGTGGTCCACCTGGGAGCCCCGAGAGGGCACGTTCGACCTGGACTGGCTGCAGCCCGTTCTGGACGCCGCGCACGAGCGCGACATCGGCGTCATCCTCGGGACGCCGACCTACGCGATCCCCCCGTGGCTGCAGACGCGCCACCCCGAGATCGCCGGAGAGTCCGCATCCGGCGCCCGGATCGGATGGGGCGCGCGACAGGAGATGGACCAGAGCCAGCCCGCATACCGCTTCTACGCCGAGCGCATCGTGCGCAAGGTCGTCGCACGCTACCGCGACCACCCCGCCGTGATCGGCTTCCAGGTCGACAACGAGCCGGGAAACGTGCTGGCCCACAACAGCTCGACCTTCCAGGCGTTCCTCGAGTGGCTGCGCGACCGCTACGGCACCGTCGAGCGCCTGAACGAGGAGTGGGGGCTGGTCTATTGGTCGCACCGCGTGACCGAGTGGTCGCAGCTGTGGAGACCCGACGGCAATCTGATGCCGCAGTACCACCTGGAGTGGCGCAGATTCCAGGCGACGTTGGCGACCGATCTCATCGGCTGGCAGACCGAGGTCGTGCGCGAGTACGCCCGCGACGACCAGTTCGTCACGACCTGCATCTCCTACACCCGGCCGCAGATCTCCGACGACGAGCTCGTCGCCGGGCTCGACGTCACGGCGGGCAACCCCTACTACCTCATGCAGGCCGGCCTCGACGCGATCGACCCTGCCCCTGGCTCGGAGCGCTGGTGGCACTCCGGCGTTCCCGCGCTCTTCCAGTGGGGCGACCGCGCGTGGTCGAGCGCCCAAGCGCCCTTCCTGGTCACCGAGACCAACGCGCAGTCCATCGGCGGCCCGTGGATGAACCACCCGCCGTTCCCCGGTCAGCTCCGCCAGGCGGCGTTCGCGCTGCTCTCGCGCGGCGCCCGCATGATCGAGTACTGGCACTGGCACACGCTGCACTTCGGCGTCGAGACGTACTGGGGCGGCATCCTCCCCCACAGCCAGGTTCCCGGGCGCATCTACCGCGAGGTGGCCGCCCTGGGCGCGGCGCTCGGCCGCATCGGCACCTCCCTCGACGACTACGTGCCCGACGCCGATGTGCTGATGCTGTGGTCGACGGACACGAAGTGGTCGTGGGACTTCTTCACCCCGCTCGCGCACGCGGACGGCTCGCCCAACCACGACGCGTACACCGACATCTTCGACGCATGGCACCACGGCCTGTTCGAGGCGGGCGTCCAGCTGCGCGTTCAACACGTGCGGCAGTTCCTCGCAAGCCCGCTGGACGAGCTCGTCGCCCGGTTCCCCGTGCTCGTCGCAGCGGCCGTCTACATCGCCGAGGACGCCGTGCTCGACAAGCTCGCCGCCTACGCCGAGGCCGGCGGTCACCTCGTGCTCGGCATCCGCACCGGGTACGGCGACGACCTCGCCCGGGCCAGGCGCGAGGTCGCCCCGGCGCGGCTCGCCGGGCCCGCCGGCATCCACTACGAGGAGTACACGAATCTCGCCGCCCCCCTGCCCGTGCACTCCACGGGCGAGCTCGACCTCGAACCGAACGCGGCCGGCGTCGAGTGGGCCGATCTGCTGGAGGTCGACGACGCGCACGTGCTCGCCCGCTTCGCCGCGACGGAGTTCGGCACGCGCGCCGCGGTGACGACCCGGGCGCACGGCGCGGGCCGCGTGACCTACGTGGCAACCGTGCCGAACCCCGCACTGGCCCGCAGCATCGGCCGCTGGCTCGTGCCCGAACCGGAACACCGGCGCTGGAACGCGCCGCCCGAGGTCACCGTCGCCACCGGCCGCTCGGGCGAGGCCGCACGGGCCTTCGTGTCCAACTGGTCGGGCTCCCCGCATCCCGTCACAGCTCCCTGCGCCCTGCGCGATCTCGTCTCCGGCGAGACGCACGGACCGGGCGACACCATCGTCCTCGACCCCCGCGACACGCGGCTGTTCGAGGTCGCCACGGGCAGGACACTGCCCATCCCAACACCGAGAGAGAAATCATGAAACGATCACGCAAGGCAATGGCGCTCGGAGCGATCGCACTGGCCTCCGGGCTCGCGTTCACC
>JASGDZ010000062.1:0-3875 GCA_047606835.1 Microbacterium sp.
GCCGCGATCCCGACGAAGAACAATCTACGCGCGCTGTCCCCCGAAAGGTGGACACTTCGCACGATGCTTGGCCGATCTTGAGGAAGCGCCCCAGGCGGGCCGGATGGCGCTGTGAGCGCCGTCCACACGACCTCGAACAGGAGCGAACGCGATTGCGGTCCAGATCAGTTTTTTTGGTGCGCCCCCAGGGACTTGAACCCTGAACCCACTGATTAAGAGTCAGTTGCTCTGCCGATTGAGCTAGAGGCGCGAAGGTCCGCCGCGAGGCGAACCGAGGGTCAACGATAGCATCACGGTCTGGCCGCCTGCCAATCGAGCGCCCAGGCGGCGCCGGTATCCTGGCGCAGTGAGCTCCCCCGCATCCTTCCTCCCCTCCGGCGTGCTTTCGGGCGAGGGCCTCGCGGCGGATCTCGAGTTCGCGCTGCGCCTGGCTGACGCGGCGGACGCCGTGAGCATGACGCGGTTCGACGCACCCGACCTCGACGTGCGCACGAAGGCCGACGCGTCCTTCGTGACCGAAGCGGATCTCGCCACGGAGCGCGCGATCCGCGACCTTCTCGACGCAGAGCGGCCGGATGACGGCGTCCTCGGCGAGGAGTACGGGACCACCGGCGACACCGCCCGGCAATGGATCGTCGACCCCATCGACGGCACCCACAACTACCTCAAGGGCATCCCGATGTGGGCGACGCTCATCGCACTCACGATCGACGGCGTGCCCCGCGTCGGGGTCGTCAGCCAGCCCGCGATCGGCCGGCGCTGGTGGGCCGCGACGGGCCTTGGCGCGTGGACGAACGGTCCCCACGCCGCGCCCCGCCGCATCCGGGTGTCCGACGTCGGCAGCGTCGAGCGGTCGAGCGTCAGCTTCCAGAGCATCGCGCAATGGGACGAGGCGGGGCACCTCGACGCGCTCGTGCGGCTGAGCCGCGCGGTGTGGCGCGACCGCGGCTACGGCGACGCGTGGCCCTACATGCTGCTCGCCGAGGGGCGGCTGGAGTTCGTCGCCGAGTTCGACGTGAAGGAGTACGACATCGCCGCGCACGTGCCGATCGTCGCCGAGGCCGGCGGGCGGCTGACGTCGTACGAGGGTGCGGACGTCATCGACGCACGCTCGGCCCTCGCGACCAACGGCATCCTGCACGACGCGTTCCTCTCCCTCCTCCACTCGCCCGACGTGCCCTCCGACGCCACGGGAGCCCTCTCATGAACCGTCACCGCGTTCGCCCGCTCGCCGGAGCCGGACTCGCCCTCGCCGCTGCCACGCTGCTCATCGGGTGTGCCGAAACCCCCGAGGCCGTGCCCACGACCCCGGTCACGACCGCCGAGCCGACCCCGTCGGTGACCTCGGAGACGCCCTCTCCCACCCCGACCCCGGTGGGCGACCCCGAGTGCGACACGATCATCCCGCAGGACGTGGTGGACAGCTTCGAGCAGTCGAACTGGTCGTTCGCCACGGATGTCTTCCGCGTGGGCGCCACGGAGGTCCCCGGGGGCATCACATGCACGTGGGGCGACCTGGAGGTCGCGAGCGACAATGTGCAGATGTTCGGGTGGGCGCCGATCGACGCCGACGCGGCGGCGCAGCAGCAGGACGCGCTCACGCAAGAGGGCTGGATCCGCGAAGACGAGCCAGAAGGCGTCTACCTCACCGAGAACCCCGAGGTCGTCGCCGCGCCCGACGACGAGGGCTACGGCTGGACCTACCTGTTCGGGGACGGGTGGGTGACATTCTCGGACACGAAACAGGGACTCCTGCTCATCGAGTGGCCACCCACGGATTGAGCTTCGGCATCGCTCGTCGACGATCCGGCATCACGCGTCGGCGAGGCCTCCCCGCGGGCGCAGCAGGCCGATGCGGGCGAGCCCCAGGTAGATCTGGCAACCGAGGCAGTACCCGAACGCCGCGTTGAGGAACGCGGCGAAGAACGCCGCGGCGGCCCCTGCGACGAGCGCCCACGGCACGCCGACGACGTGGAGGATCAGGCCGAGGACGACGACGGTGAAGCCGACCGCCTGCGCGAAGCGCGGCGGCCGCGGGTCTTCGAGGTGCGCGGGCGGAGCCAGCCTCGGCCGCACCGCCGCACGGTAGAGCGCGCCCCACGGCGCCGTCGCGGGCGCCGCCGTGCTCCACAGGAAGACGAGGTCGATCGCGAGGAGCAGGACGAAGGCAGGGTCGGCGACCCGCTCGGCGAGCGTCGACCCGGGCCGGACCGAGGTGCCGAGCAGGGCCAGGAAGACGCCGACGAGCAGGAGCACCGTGGTGATCCCCGCGGCGAACCGGGGACCGCGGGGGTCGATGCCCGCAGGGCGGTCATCGGACGAGTCGGGCATCGCGGTCTCCTCTCGGCTGGTCCCGTTGCCGGGTGCGGGTCCACGGCTTGAGAGTACGGGTGGATGCCGCGGGCTCGCCGCTCGCGCGTAACACGGCGACGCGTCCGCGCGGTAGCGTCGGAGCGCGCCAGCACACGCGGAGAGGTCGAAGATGGAGCGGTTCGACACGATCGTGATCGGGGCGGGAGTCGCGGGGCTCACCGCCGCGCGGCTGCTCGCGCAGAACAACCGACACGTCGTCGTGCTGGAGGCGCGCGGCCGCGTGGGAGGGCGCGTGTGCACGGACCGCGCCGACGGGCTCGTCACCGACCTCGGCGCATCGTGGATCCACGGCGTCGACGGCAGCCCCGTCGCGGCCGCGGCCGCGGCATTCGGCATGCGCACGGTCGAGTTCACGGTCGGCGGCTATCAGCCCGACAGCAGGCCGATCGCCCACTACGGCCCGGACGGGGCGCGGCTGACGGATGCCGTGGCACGCAGCTATGTCGCCGACATCCATGCCGTCGACGCCACCCTGGCGAGGGTGATCGCGCACTGCGCGCCGGACGCATCGTACCGCGACGTCGCCGAAGAAGCCCTCGCGCGACAGGGGTGGGATGCCGAGCGTGTGCAGCGCGTGCGCGAGTACCTGGAGCACCGCGCGGAGGAGCAGTACGGCGTGTGGATCGAGGATCTCGCGGCGCACGGACTCGACGACGACTCGATCGAGGGCGACGAGGTCGTGTTCCCGGACGGATACGACCGGCTGCCGGCGCGGCTCGCCGAAGGTCTCGACATCCGCCTCGCCCACGCCGTCTCGCGTGTCGAGTGGTCGGGCGACGGATCGGTCGTCACGACCGATCGTGGCGCCTTCGCCGCCGGGCGCGTCGTGGTGACGGTGCCGGTCGGCGTGCTGCAGTCCGACGACTTCGTCATCGACCCACCCCTGCCAGGGCCCGTCGCCGGCGCCCTGGGCAGGCTCCGGATGAACGCGTTCGAGAAGGTGTTCCTGCGGTTCACGACGAGGTTCTGGGACGAGGGGGTCTACGCGATCCGCCAGCAGGGCCCCGAGGGGGTGTGGTGGCACTCGTGGTACGACCTGACGGCGGCGCACGGCGCGCCGACGCTGTTGACCTTCGCGGCGGGGCCCGCGGCGATCGCGACGCGCGCGTGGTCGGACGAGCGGATCGTGGACTCGGTGCTCGCTCAGCTGCGACGACTGTTCGGGGAGCGCGTGGAGCCGCCCGTCCGCGCGCATGTCACCCGCTGGCAGGACGACCCCTTCGCGCGCGGCTCGTATGCGTACATGACGGTCGGATCGACGACCTCAGACCACGACCTCCTCGCCACCCCCGTCGGCGGCGTGCTGCATCTGGCCGGCGAGGCGACATGGACCGACGACCCCGCGACGGTTCCCGCCGCGATGCTCTCCGGCCATCGCGCCGCGGCCGACGTGCTGGGGCGGGATGTCGACATCCACGAGGTCTGGCGCGGCTGATGCAGGCGCGCGTGCGCGTCGCACGACCCCTCCGGCACTCACAACGCCGTCGGGCAGAGCCTTGCCA
>JASGDZ010000063.1:0-6753 GCA_047606835.1 Microbacterium sp.
CGCCCGGGGCCACCGCGAGGTCGAGCACGGCCAGCTCGTGCCCGATGCTCTCCTGCAGCCCGGCGAACACCTCAGGCGAGAGGAACCCCGGCTCCCATCGCTGGCCCTGCGCGATCGCCCACACGGCCGGCCGACGCAGCACGAACTCGGTGTCGGAGCCCGGATCGATCACGATGAGGTCGGTGTCGTCATCGGCCGCTGCCAGGGCGGTGCGCACGCCGTCGGCCGGCACCGGGCGGGCCGCGGCGTTCCACCGCGCCATTGAGGCGACCGAGGTGAACACGGGAAGCACGCGGCGTCCGTCGGGCGCCGCGACGGTCACGATCGACAGCTCCTGCGTCTTGTCGACCTCCAGTCCGTGCGCCCCGACGCCGTGATCTGCGGACTCGGCGACGAGCGGGATGAGCAGGCGCGCCGAGCGATACGCGTCGACCACGGCCACCTGATCCGCCTCGCCGGCGCGGAAGCCCCGCAGCGCCGCGAGCAGTGCGGGGTCGGCGGAGCCGTCGTCGTCGGCGCGGGGGTTGGCGTGGAAGCTGCGTCCCTCCCACGGCACCCCCGCCGAATCGGCCCGCGGATGCGGCGGGTCGCCCCGCGGGTGCCGGTCGCGGTCAGCCCGCCGCGACATCCAGCGCCTCGGTGAGCGTGAACGCGCCCGAATAGAGGGCCTTGCCCACGATCGCACCCTCGACGCCGAGCGGCACGAGATCGCGCAGCGCCGCGATGTCGTCGAGGGTCGCGATGCCGCCGGATGCCACCACGGGCTTCGGCGTGCGCGCCGCGACCTGCCGCAGCAGCTCGAGGTTCGGGCCGCGCAGCGTGCCGTCCTTCGTGACGTCGGTGACGACATACCGGCTGCAGCCCGCAGCCTCCAGCCGGTCGAGCACGGTCCACAGGTCGCCGCCGTCTCTCGTCCAGCCCCGGGCCGCGAGCGTCGTGCCGCGCACGTCCAGCCCCACCGCGATCGCCTCTCCGTAGCGGGCGATGACGTCCGCCGCCCACTCCGGGTTCTCCAGCGCGGCCGTGCCGAGGTTGATGCGCGTCGCGCCGCTTTCCAGCGCCGCCTCCAGCGTCTCGTCGTCGCGGATGCCGCCGGACAGCTCCACCTGCACGCCGCGGACCTGCTTGATGACCCGGCGCAGCACGCCCGCGTTCGAGCCGCGTCCGAACGCCGCGTCGAGGTCGACGAGGTGGATCCACCGCGCACCCTGGCGCGCCCACTCCAACGCCGCATCGACCGGGTCGCCGTAATGGGTCTCGCTGCCGGCCTCCCCCTGGGTGAGGCGCACGGCCTTGCCGCCGGCGACGTCGACGGCGGGGAGGAGGACCAGGTCGGGGGTTGCGCTGAATTCGCTCATGTTCCTTGTGCGGCACGCCGCGGCGATCGGGAGTCGGAGGGATGCCGGGAGGCCGGCACCGGGCTAGAGCGTAGTCGCGCCCAGACCGGCGATCCAATTGGCCAGGAGCCGGATGCCGGCCTCGCCCGACTTCTCCGGGTGGAACTGCGTGGCCGACAGCGGGCCGTTCTCCACGGCCGCGAGGAACGGCGTGCCGTGGGTCGACCACGTCAGCACGGGGCTCGGGAACGGCGGCTGCGCGTCGAGCAGCCACTTGTGCACGCCGTAGGAGTGCACGAAGTAGAAGCGCTCGTCCTCGATGCCATGGAACAGGCGCGTGCCTGGTCCGGGGTCGACGGTGTTCCAGCCCATGTGCGGCAGCACCGGCGCGTCGAGCTCGGTGACGACACCCGGCCACTCCCCCAGCCCCTCGGTGTCGACCCCGCGCTCGACGCCGAGCTCGAACATGACCTGCATGCCCACGCAGACGCCGAGGACGGCTCGGCCCCCGGCCAGCCGCCGCCCGATGAGCTCGTCGCCGCGCACCGCCCGCAGCGCCTCCATGACCGCGCGGAACGCGCCCACGCCCGGCACGACGAGCCCGTCGGCGTCGCGCACGAGCCCGGCATCCGCCGTGAGCCGCACGTCGGCTCCCGCCGCGGCGAGCGCCTTGACCGCGGAGTGCACGTTGCCCGACCCGTAGTCGAGCACCGCGACGAGCGGGCGCTCTGCCGCGGGGGTGGAGGTCACAGGGCTCCCTTCGTGCTCGGCACGCCCTGTACGAGCGGATCGAATGCCTTCGCCTGGCGGAACGCGCGCGCGAACGCCTTGTACTCGGCCTCGGCGATGTGGTGCGGATCGCGCCCCGCGAGCAGTGTCAGGTGCACCGTGAGCCCCGCGTTGAAGGCGATCGCCTCGAAGCTGTGGCGCACCATCGACCCCGTGAAGTGACCGCCGATGAGGTGGTGCTCGAAGCCCGCGGGCTCGCCCGAGTGCACGAGGTAGGGCCGCCCCGAGATGTCGACGACGGCCTGCGCGAGCGCTTCGTCGAGCGGCACCAGAGCATCGCCGTAGCGCGAGATCCCGGCCTTGTCGCCGAGCGCCTCGCGGATCGCCTGCCCGAGCACGATCGAGACGTCTTCGACGGTGTGGTGCACGTCGATGTCGGTGTCGCCCGACGCCCGCACGGTGAGATCGGTGAGGGAGTGTTTGGCGAACGCCGTCAGCATGTGGTCGAAGAACGGCACCGTTGTGTCGATGCGGCTGCGACCGCTGCCCTCGAGGTCGAGCTCGAGCTCGACGGTCGACTCGCTCGTCACACGGCGGCGGGAGGCGACGCGATCGCGCGGGATGACCGGTTCGCTCATGAGGCCGATCCTACCGAGGCGAGCGCGTCGAGGAACGCGGTCGTCTCGTCCTGGGTGCCGGCGCTGACGCGCAACCGGCCGGGCAGTCCGACGTCGCGGATCAGCACGCCGCGATCGTACAGCGCGCGCCACGTCGCGGCCGGATCGTCGACGCCGCCGAAGAGCACGAAGTTGGTCCACGACTCGTGCGGGTCGAAGCCGAGCGCGGGCAGCGTCGCACAGATGCGATCGCGCTGGGCGACGATCTCGTCGACCATGCCCAGCATCGTCGGAGCGTGCCGCAGAGCCGCGAGCGCCGCCGCCTGCGTGAGCGCGCTGAGGTGGTAGGGCAGTCGGACGAGGCGCAGCGCGTCGATGACGGCAGGATCGGCCGCGAGGTAGCCGACGCGCGCGCCGGCGAAGGCGAACGCCTTGCTCATGGTGCGCGACACGACCAGCCGCTCACGCTCCGGCAGGAGCGTGAGCGCGGAGCGCTCGTCACGGGGCGCGAACTCCCAGTACGCCTCGTCGACGACGACGATCCCCGCCGTGGCCTCGTAGACGGCCTCGATGACGTCGAGCGGGAGCGGGGTGCCGGTGGGGTTGTTCGGCGCGCAGAGGAACACGACGTCGGGCTCGACAGCGGCCACCTGGTCGGCGGCGTCCTCGGCGACGAGGGCGAAGTCGGGCCCGCGGGTGCCCGCGACCCATTCGGCGCCCGTCGCGCGACTGAGCAGGGGGTACATCGAATACGTCGGAGCGAAGCCGAACGCCACGCGACCGGGGCCCGCGAACGCCTGCAGCACGTGCTGCAGCACCTCGTTCGAGCCGTTGGCCGCCCACAGCTGCTCACGCGTGAGGCCGTGGCCCAGATACTCGGCGAACCCCTCGCGCAGCGCCACGAACTCCCGGTCGGGATAGCGGTTGATGTCGCGCAAAGCGATGGCGATCGCGTCGACGATGTCGTCGGCGACCTCCTGCGGCACCGGATGCGTGTTCTCGTTGACGTTGAGGGCCACCGGCAGCGCCGCCTGCGGGGCGCCGTAGGGGCGCAGGCCGCGCAGATCGTCGCGCAGCGGGAGGTCGTCGAGGGTCGCGCTCACCCTTTCCATGCTAGAGCGCCGGCCGGCGACCGCGTCACGGGAGCGGGGCGAACTCGGCGGGGATCGCGAGCTCTTGGCCGGGGACGATGCGGCTCGTCTCCAGCGCGTTGAGCCGTGCGATCGCGTCGACGACGTCGCGCGGATCCGCCGCGGGGGCGATCGCGGTCGCGATCGACCACAGCGAGTCGCCGGCGTGCACGGTCACCGTGGAGAAGGCGGTCGCCGGGGCCCCGACGTCGGCGGCCGCGAGCGCCGACCCGCCCGCCAGCACCGCGAGCGACAGCGCGACGACCGCGGGCGCTGCGGCCAGCGCCGCCAGCACGCGACGCCCGCGCGCCGTCAACCGCAGCCGGGTCCGCGGGCGCCCGGAGATGCGCACAGACGCTCGGAACGGAGTCTCGGCGATGGAGATGGTGCTCATGGTGGTCCTCGTCTTCCTGAAGCGAGTCGGGAAGAGATTCGCCCCCCGTTCTCGGCCGGGAGAACGGAAGGCGAACCTCTGTACCGAAGTTATCTTCTAGTCTGATATCGTGTCAAGCGGCATCGAACACGGATTCTGCTTCCCCTGCCCGTCGCGGCGCGTCGCCGCGGCATCCACGGGAGATCGGATACGGTTTCGATGAGATCAGCACATCACCGACCTCCGACATTCGAAGAGCCGTCAGGACAGGAGCACTCCCATGAGCGAGCAGACGTCGTCGTCCGCCCCGGCCGACAAGCCGCGCACGCGGCGACGCAAGAGCCTCAGCGACAAGCAGCTGGCGATCCTCGAGGTGATCCAGCGGTCGATCGCGCGCTACGGCTACCCGCCGAGCATGCGCGAGATCGGCGACGCGGTCGGGCTGAAGTCGCTGTCGAGCGTCACGCACCAGCTCAACCAGCTCGAGCTCAGCGGATACCTGCGCCGCGACGCGGGCAAGACGCGCGCCCTGGAAGTGCTCATCGACCTGCCCGGCATCGCCACGGAGAACCCGGCCGACTCGGCGCCGGCGCTCGGCGACGCCGCGCTCGTGCCGCTCGTCGGCCGCATCGCCGCCGGCATCCCGATCACCGCCGACCAGCAGATCGAGGAGATCTTCCCCCTTCCGCGCCAACTCGTCGGCAAGGGCGACCTCTTCATGCTGAAGGTCAGCGGCGAGTCGATGATCGACGCCGCGATCTGCGACGGCGACTGGGTCGTGGTGCGCATCCAGTCGACGGCGGACAACGGCGACATCGTCGCGGCGATGCTCGACGGCGAAGCGACCGTGAAGACGTTCCGCCAGCGCGACGGGCACACCTGGCTGCTCCCCCGCAACAGCGCGTTCGAGCCCATCCTGGGCGACGACGCCGTCGTGCTCGGCAAGGTCGTGGCGGTGCTGCGCGCGGTCTGAGCCGCGCGGTACGCCCCTCGCCCCGGCGCAGGCGCGCTCGGCGCGCGGCTAGACCGTCGCCGCGACCTTGTCGCGCACGCGTCGCGTCGCCTCGACGATGTTGGTCAGCGCCGCGACCGTCTCGGGGTACGCCCGCGTCTTGAGACCGCAGTCGGGGTTGACCCACACCTGGCGCAGCGGCAGCTCGGTGGCCGCCCGCTCCAGCAGCTCGGCGACCTCGGCGACCGAGGGCACGCGCGGCGAGTGGATGTCGTACACCCCCGGACCGATCCCGTGCGAGAAGCCGTTCTCCGCGATGTCGCCGATCACCTCGCCACGACTGCGCGCCGCCTCGATCGAGGTGACGTCGGCGTCGAGCGCCGCGATCGCGTCGATCACGACCGCGAACTCCGAATAGCACAGGTGCGTGTGCACCTGGGTGGCGTCGGTGGCGCCCGCGGTGGCGAGCCGGAACGATCCCACCGACCAGTCCAGGTAGGCCGGCTGGTCGGCCCGCTTGAGCGGCAGCAGCTCGCGCAGCGCGGGCTCGTCCACCTGGATGATGCGGATGCCCGCGGCCTCCAGATCGGCGATCTCGTCGCGCAGCGCCAGCGCGACCTGGTTCGCCGTCTCCCCCAGCGGCTGGTCGTCGCGCACGAACGACCACGCCAGGATCGTCACCGGGCCGGTGAGCATGCCCTTGACCGGGCGCTCGGTGAGCGACTGGGCGAAGGTCGACCACGCCACGGTGATCGGCGCGGGTCGCGACACGTCGCCCCACAGGATCGACGGCCGCGTCGCACGGGAGCCGTAGGACTGCACCCAGCCGTTGCGGGTCACGGCGAACCCGTCGAGGTTCTCGGCGAAGTACTGCACCATGTCGTTGCGCTCGGCCTCGCCGTGCACGAGGACGTCGAGCCCGAGCTCCTCCTGCAGGTCGATCACGCGCGCGATCTCGTCGCGCAGGAACTGCTCGTAGCCGGCGTCGTCGAGCTCGCCCCCCGCGTGCCGTGCGCGCGCGCGGCGGATGTCCCCGGTCTGCGGGAACGACCCGATCGTCGTCGTCGGCAGCAGCGGCAGGTCGAGCGACGCCTGCTGCGCGGCCACGCGCGCGGCGTACGCGCCCCGGGCGAAGTCCGCCTCGGTGAGCGCGGCCTGCCGGGCACGGACCGCGCCGTCGCCCACCCCCGGCGCCTGGCGCCGGTCGGCGAGGGCGGCGGATGCCGCGTCCAGCTCGGCCGCGATGGCGTCGCGGCCCTCGGCGAGCCCGCGGGCCAGCACGGCCACCTGACCGACCTTCTGATCGGCGAACGCCAGCCAGGTGGCGAGCCGCGCATCCAGCTCGGGCTCGTCCTCGACGTCGTGCGGCACGTGCTGCAGCGACGTCGACGTGGTCACCGCCACCGTCGCGGCGCCCAGGGCGCGCAGCGCGTCGAGTCGGTTCCAGGCGGCATCCAGGTCGCCGCGCCACACGTTGCGCCCGTCTACGACGCCGCCGACGAGCACCTTCCCGGCCAGGCCCGCGGCCGCGGGCGGCACGTCGCCGCGGGTGAGGTCGACGGCGAGCGCCTCCACGGGCGCGGCGGCGAGCGCCGCCCACGCCTGTGCGCCGAGC
>JASGDZ010000064.1:0-7324 GCA_047606835.1 Microbacterium sp.
ACGACCGCGCGTGCGATCCTCGCCTCAGGCCGCGTCGTCGACGAAGTCGAAGAAGTAGACGGTGTTGCCACCGCCGTCGTCGACCGCGACGACGTTCCCGCCCGGGATCTCGCGCGGCGGCGTCGTGATCACGAGCGTGGGATGGTCGGCGAGGAACGCGACGAGGTCGTCGACGCGATACATCGCGCCCGGCTTCTCATCGAGCTCGTCGAGCGAGACCATGACCTGAACGGGCGAGTCGGGAACGCGGAAGGCGACCGCCTCCTCGCCTTCGCGCCACGCCTCGTCCCAGCCGAGCACGTCGCGGTAGAAGGCCAGTGTGGGCTCCAGCGCGGCGACCGGAGCGTAGATGAAAGTCAGTCCGAAAGGCGTCATAACATGATTATGCATTTCCGTAACTAGATTACAATAGGGGGATGCGCGATGGCATCCCGATCCCGGGCACCGCCCGAGCCCGTCTGCTCGACGCCGCGTTGACGCAGTTCGGCGCGCACGACTTCGACGACGTCGCCGTGACCGACCTCGCGGCGCGCGCCGACGTCACGACCGGGTCGCTGTATCACCACTTCGGCAGCAAGGCCGGGATCTACGACGCCGTGCGCACCGACGTGGAGCGGCGGCTGCGCGACCGCATGGAGGGCGCCGCCGCCGTCGCGGCGCGACCCGTCGAGGCGGCGCTGCTCGTGGGGTACGACTACCTCGTGCGGGCCGGGTTCACCCGGCTGCTCAGCGAGCGGCGACCGGGCGACGACCCGATCGAAGGCTTCCTCACCGCGCACGCCGACGCCGGGGGCGCGCCGGTCGCAAGGCTGCTGCTGGCCGCGTGGCGCGAGGCGCTGCGCGCAGCATCCACGGATGCCGCGGGCGCGCGCGCGGCGCTTGCCACCGTGCTGGGCGCCCGCGACTGAATGAGACTACGGTTGTCCTGTGCTGCAAGATCGCGTGCAGGCCACAGTGACCATCGATGCGGGCGCGGAGGTTGTCTGGGAGTTCCTCACGGTCCGACGCGACGCGTGGTGGGCGGACATGCGCTTCGAGGCATCCGCGGGCTCTCCTCTCATCGAGACCTGGGTGGAGGAGGGGCAGCAGCTCAGCGCGACGGGTGTCGTCACGCAGTGCGAGGAGCCACGACTGCTCGCATTCAGCTGGAGCGAACCGGGCTGGGATCGCCCCCTCGACGTCGTGATCCGACTCGGGGGCGACGACGCGACGACCGTCACGGTCACGGAAACCGGCTTCGCGATCGCCGGAACCCCGCCCACGCTGCCGGACGAGCACGAGCACGGGTGGCACTACCATCTGGGGCGCTTGAGGCGTGTCAGCGAGGGAGTCCCCGTCGAGCCCGCGTCGGAATGATCCGGCCGCGCACTGTCTGCGCGCGATGGCACGATGGCGCGAACCGCGTCGACCGGCGCCGCGTCGACGCGCCCGCGCGGTCGTAGGGTCGTGAGCATGTGGATCGGCTGGATCGAACTCGACGTCCTGCTCGGCGACGTGCACTCGCTGAAGGAGAAGCGCGGCATCCTGCGTCCGCTGCTCGCGGGACTCGGCCGCCGGACCGAGGCGGCCGTCGCCGAGGTCGGCTTCCATGACCTGCACCGCAGGGCGGCGATCGGGATGTCCGCGGTCGGCGTCGACGCCGCGCACGTGCGGGACGTGCTCGATCGCGCCGAGCGATACGTCGCCGAAGAGCATCCCGAGGTCGCTCTGCTCGCGACGCGACGCGGGCTCGCCTCAAGCGACGACTGAACGCCATCCCGACACCCAACCCGTCACCGGGGAGTCGGGAAGTCCTCCGCGACGGCGCCGCAGTAGGCGTCGACGAAGTCGGCGACGAGCGCGAGGAATCGCTCCTGCTCGTCTCCGAGCGCCGACAGCGCGCTGCGGTAGACGCTCAGCGTCGCGTCGAGCGTGCGCTCGAACTCGCGAACCCCCATCGGCGAGCTCGTGAACGAGTAGGAGCCGCGAGCGCCGCCGCGCGTCTTGACCAGCAGGCCTGCGGCGACAGCGGCATTCACCTGCCGGTTGACGGTGGACTGCTCCAGCCCCAGTCGTTCCGCGATCTGACGGAGCGAATAGGACTCGCCGCCGGTGAAGAGCCACAGCAGGCGCATGTCGGCCGTGCCGAGGGTGGCGCGCTGGCTGAGGATGCGGCGCGCGCCATCGAGGGTCGACAGCAGTCCCGCCAGTCGACGCGCGTCTGCGACATCCACACTCGCTTCCGTGCAGATGTCACCGACCGACGCATCCATCGCCACCACTTCGATTTGTTGAGTCATCTCTTCCTGTGTATTCTACATACATCCCGTTGTGTAGATTACATACCCGCCGCGCGGCGCGGAAGGACGATCGATGAACCACGCTCCCGCATCCGAGGACAGCAGCGTCGCGCCCGTGGCCCGCCCTCTGCTGGTGGTGATGGTGCTGGGCTTCTCCAGCCTGTGCGCCGCGCTCATGCAGTCGCTGGTGATCCCGATCCAGTCCGAGCTGCCCGAGCTGCTGAACACCACCGCGAGCAACACGTCGTGGGTCGTCACGGCGACCCTGCTGGGCGGTGCCGTGGCGATGCCCGTGACGGGCCGCCTCGCCGACATCTTCGGCAAGAAGCCCGTGCTCGTCGCCTCGGCAGGCATCCTGCTCGCGGGGTCGCTGCTGTGCGCCGTGACCGATGTGTTCGTGCTCGTCCTCGCCGGTCGCGTGCTGCAGGGCATGGCCATGGGGTACATCCCGGTCGCGATCAGCATGGTGCGCGAGGTCACACCCCCGCACATGACCAACACCGCCCTCTCGGCCGTCAGTGCGACTCTCGGCGTCGGCGGCGCGCTCGGCCTGCCGCTGGCTGCGCTGATCGTGCAGAGCATGAACTGGCACGCGCTGTTCTGGCTCTCCACCATCCTCGCGATCGTCGTCATCGCTCTGTCCGCGACCCTTCTGCCGCACCACCGGCGCGAGCATCCGCCGAAGATCGACGTCGTCGGTGCGATCGGGCTCGCCATCGGTCTCGTCAGCGTGCTCGTCGGCGTCACCAAGGGCAACGACTGGGGCTGGACCAGCCCGGGCACCCTCGGCATGATCGCGGGCGGCGCTCTCGTGCTGGTCGCCTGGGGCTTCTACGAGGTCAGGCACGAGGCCCCGCTCGTCGACCTGCGCACCACCGCGCGACTGCCCGTGCTGTTCACGAACCTCGCGGCGCTGATGGCCGGATTCGGCATGATGGCGCAGTCGGTCGTGGTCCCCCAGCTGCTGCAGATGCCGGAGGACACCGGATACGGACTCGGGCAGTCCATCCTGCAGACCGGGCTGTGGATGGCGCCCGCAGGACTCATGATGCTCGCGATGTCTCCCGTCTCGTCGGCTCTGCTCACCCGACTCGGCGGCCGGATCACCCTCGCGATCGGTGCCGGCGTGCTTTCCGCCGGGTATCTCATCGGGGTCTTCCTCACCGACGAGCCGTGGAAGCTCATGCTCGCGACCATCGTCGCTGCCGCAGGCGTCGGCATCGGCTACGCGGCCATGCCCGCTCTGATCCTCGACAACGTCCCTCGCGATGAGGCGTCATCCAGCGTCGGCGTCAACTCCCTCATGCGCTCGATGGGCACCACCGTCGCCGGCGCGGTGATGGCGATCGTCCTCACCAGCCAGACCGTCACTCTCGGCGATGCCACGATTCCGGCCCACGGCGCCTTCCAGACCTGCTTCATCATCGGAGCCGCCGCGGCGGCCACCGCCGTGGTGCTCACGCTTCTCATCCCGCGCAAGAAGCGCGCGGAGGCGGTGGAGCCGGCTCTCGTGGCGGTCTCGGCGTGACGTCGGGGGTCCCGCGCGCGTTGGGTGCCCCCTCCGCACGAACAACCCCACCGAACGTGGCCAAATCGGCACCGGAACATCGCGCCCGCGATCGACTGGACCGGCGCGCGGTGGCCCTCACGTCCCGGACGCCGTCCCGCGGCGGCGCAGCAGGCGGATCAGCGCCCACGTCCCGCCACCGACCAGCAGCACCCCGCCGAGGCCGAGTCCCAGCACGAGCGGCAGGGGCTCGGCATCCTCCCCGGCATCGGCCGCGGATTCGGCCTTCTCGGTGGCAACCGGCGTGGGAGACACGGTCTCCTGCTGCTCTGGCAGCACGTACTCCGGGGCACCGTCCCCGGCCGTGCCGACCACCTCGACGGTGATCGTGTACGGGATCATGAACAGCTCGCTATCGGACACCGCGTTGGTGGAGAGCGAGAGGTAGTAGTCGCCCGCGTAGCTGGCCTCACCGTACGTCTCGTTGCGGTTCTGCCAGCGCACCTCGGGCGAGATGGCCACGAGCGAATCCGCTCTCGCATCGGTGATCACGCCGAACGACGACAGCCCGGTGGAGTCCTCCGTGCCGAACGCGTTCTGTAGCTTGCCGCCCAAGGGCTGGTGGATGGAGAGGTACGTGCTCATCGTGCTCAGCAGCCCGCGCTCCCAGGCTCCCAGCTCGTCGAAGTCGACACGCACCCGCACGGACTGACCCCACTCGAGGTGCACCCGGAAGAACTGCTCCTCGTCGGCCTCGAAGTCGGCGCGGTAGCTGCCCGGCTCGAGCAGCGGCGCGTCGTTGAAGGATGCTCCTGGCACCACCTCGCCGCCCGATCCGTCCACGGTGCCGCCGAAGGTCCAGCCGTCCTCGACGACGTCACCGGGCGGCAGCGAGTCGGCATCCCGCACCGGCGGCTCTTCCCACATCTCGAACTGGTACGGCACGGCGACGTCGTCTCCGCTGACCTGCAGGATCAGCGCGTCGGAGTCGGCGCACCCGGAGTAGTCCTCCTCGGTGAACTCGTCCGCCGCGAGATCGGTCGCGGAGTACGGCGACCCGCTCAGCGTGCCGCACCTGTCTCCCTCCGGCGTGAGCAGTTCGGCGGTGATCCACCCGGACGTGACCTCGGCGGGCGGGTTCGCGATGACCCCGATATGGAACGTCGAGCCGGGGATCGTGCGGTCCATCCGGAAGTTCACCGCCTCCGCCTTCTGCTCGGCCACGTATGCCTGCCCTGCCTCGATGGCGGGCGCATCCTCGGGGTCGACAGCGCCCTCGATCGACTCTCCCGCAAGGGTGAACGGCCGGAACGCCCGGGTGGCGAGGATGTGCATCGCGTCGCCGAGGCTCTCCGCGTCGTGGGCGTCGAAGTACGAGCCGCCACCGGCGTCTGCGATGCACTGCAGCTGGCTGCGCGCCTTGGCGTCCACGTTCATCCCGACCACGTTGATGGTGAGGTCGATGCCCTGCGCCCGCAGCTTCGCGGCGACGACGCAGGGGTCGGGGTCGCAGGTGGAGATGCCGTCGGAGACGAGCAGGATGGAGCGTTGCCCGGTGGTGCCGAGGTCGTCGCCGGCTTGCTGCAGCCCGTAGCCGATCGGCGTCTCGCCCCAGGGCTGATAGCCCTCGGTCGCGGCGAGCAGGGCGTCACGGTTTCCCGCGCCGATCGGCACGACGAGCTGGGAGTCCGTGCAGTGCGTCGGGGAGTCCTCCCTCTCCTTCGCGCCGAACACCCGGAACCCGACCTGCTGGTCGTCATCGAGGCTGCCGATGGCGGTGCGCAGAGCCGCGCGGGCGGCGTCGATGCGCGGTGCGCCGCTGGTGTCCGGGTCGGCCATCGAGCCGGAGGAGTCCAGCAGCAGCACGAGCTTCGCGTCGGCGACGGTATCGGATTCTCCCTGTGCCGCAGCGGCAGTGGGAACGGATGCCGCGGCAGCCGGCGACGAGCAGAGCAGGACGGCCACGACGGCCGTCGCCACGGCGCCCAGGCGCCGGATGCGGGGAATGCTGTTCATGTCGACCTCTCCGTGTTCTCGGCGGCTCGTTTGCCTTCGCATTCGCGATTGCAAACGATGATGACCCACACGGTAGGCGTTTGCTTTTGCAAAGTCAAGTCCCTACGCTGAGGGCACGACGAAGACCGGCGCCGGGGAGGGACGACATGGACGAGGACCGCATCGCGCGCAACCTCGCTGCGCAACGCACGCTGTACGGCGAGCCGCTCGGCGACCTCATGCGCCGGGCTATGGGCCCGCTCCAGCTCAGCCAAGCGGCGCTGGCCCGCGCGCTCGGTCTGTCCGCGCCGATGCTCTCGCAGCTCATGCAGGCGCAGCGGGTCAAGATCGGCAACCCGGCGGTGGTGCAACGCCTGGAGGCGGTCATCCGGCTCGCCGACGAGGTCTCCTCCGGAGCCGTCCCGCCGGAGGAGGTCGAGGCCCGGCTGGCGACCGCGAGCGAAACCACCGGAGTGCTGACCGGAGCCGACGAGGCATTGCACCCGCACGTCGAGGCGCTGCGCGCTTTCGTCTCGGTGCCGGGCGAGTCTGTGCCGGGAGAGGATGCCCGCCGGGCTGCGGCACTGCTCGCCGAGGCGCATCCGGTGCTGGCCGAACGCCTGCACGCTGCGGCCTCCGGCGACGAGCGCCGGCTGACCCGCCTGCTGGCCGAGCTCATGGCATCGCGAGGACGATAGCGCCGAGGACCAGGCCGCCGCCGGCGAGGATCGCCGAGACGGCGAGCACCACCGGGACGACACCGCCGCGCCACGCACCAGACGCCCGAGGCGCCACCGGCACGGCGCCCGGCTGACGCTCGTGCGGCGGGGGCTGGGCGGGTCGCGGGAGCGGATGGGGCGGGGCGGCGCCGGGAACGAGCACGACCGGCTGCGTCGAGATCCCGGAGCCGGACTCCGGGCCGGCCTCCGTCCAGCCCGCCGGCAGCGGCGGAAGCTGGTCGAACACCTCCACCTCCCCGGTCAGGGGCGCCGCGGTGAGTCCGGTCGCGAGCAGCATCCGTCGGGCCGTCGCAGCATCCGGTCGGGAGTCCGGGTCGGGATGCGTCATGGCATCGACCAGCGCGGAGAGGGCCCCGGGCGCGACCGGTCGAACACCGGGCTGAGGCCGGTCGCCGCTGAGCAGTTCGACCAGAGTCGCCCCGGCCGCGTACACGTCCGCCGCCGGGGCCGGATCGGCCCCGCGCATCGCCTCGGGCGGCGCGTATCCGGCAGTGCCGTGCAGCACGTGCGCGCGGGTCAGCCGCGGCTCGTCGCTGACGACCGCCGTGCCGAAGTCGCTCAACAGCGCGTGCGGCTCGCCGGCACCGGTGGCCTGCAGCAGCACATTCGCCGGCTTCACGTCGCGGTGCACGATGCCCAGCGCGTGGATCTCCGCAAGCGCGGACAGGACATCCCTCAGGATGCGCGCCGCCCACGGCTCGGGCAGCGGGCCGAAGTCGCCCAGCAGGGTCGCCGCCGTCCCGCCGCCGACCAGCGGCATCGTGAACAGCACCCGGTCGTCCTCGCCGGCCCAGGACAGCGGG
>JASGDZ010000065.1:0-3714 GCA_047606835.1 Microbacterium sp.
CCTCTCCCTCATCGGGGGGTTCGCCGGCCTCGCCCTCGGCGCGACCGCGGCGGTGGCGATCGCGGCGGTCGCGGCGCAACCGGTCGTCATCCCGATCGACGTGCTCGCCGCGGGCATCGTGCTGTCGGTCCTCGTCGGCGTCCTCGCCGGACTCCAGCCCGCGGCGAAGGCGGCCAGGCTCTCACCCACGGCTGCGCTGCGCAGCGTGTGAGGCGCGGTCATTCCTTCTCGCGTGCTGCGCCCGCGACGAACACGAACTGTCGACCGAGGTCATGCCGCTCGGCGATGTCCAGCAGCGCGGTCGCCAGGTCGGGGGCGGTGATGCTGAAGCCTCTCCGCACAAGCCCGGCGGTGGCGATCCGGTAGCTCCCTGTCCCCGGTCGGTCTCGGATGTACGGCGCGCGCACGGTCGTCCACTGGGCATCGCTCTCCCACAGCACGATGTCCATCCGTCGCATGTCGTCGTAGGTCGCGCCGAAGAAGCGTTGCAGCAGGGGCAACAGGACCCACAGCTTGAGCGGCGGCTGGTGAGCCCAGTGGTCCGCGACCTCCGACGAGATCGTCACGATCCGCGTGACCCCGTGACGAGCCATCCCGTTCACCAGGTTGCGCGTTCCCTCCGAGTAGAGCGTCGTGGGTTGCCTCGACGTTCCGATCCCGACCGTGCTGACGACTGCATCGACACCGTCCAGCAGGGTCTCGAGCGCATCCGGATCGAGGATGTCGGCTGCGACGCTGCGAAGCCGTGAGTGCTCGACGTGGAGTGATTCGGGGCGGCGGGCGAGCGCCGTGACCTCGTGTCCGCGTTCGAGTGCTTGGGCGACGACGTGCTGGCCGACTGTCCCTGTTGCGCCCGCGATCAGCACCCTCATGCGTCCGACTCCTCGCCCGTCGGGATGCTGCGTTCTGCTCCGCTTGGTCATCCCGATCATGTATCATCCCGAATCAGGAGCATATCAGGGAGGGCGCGTGCGATGGCAGAGAACGATCCGGTCGCGCGCGTGCGTCAGGCCCTTCAGCGACAGGTGGTCGCCGCCGTCCTCGGCAACGAGCGGGTCGCGCGTGCGCACGGACTGCTTGTCACCGACCTGCAGACCCTGCACCTGCTCGTGCTGCGCGAGGACGTGCGCACGCCGAGCCAGATCAGTGAGGCGACCGGGATGCCGACCAGCACCGTGACCAAGCTCATCGACCGCCTGGAGACGGCCGGATACGTGCGCCGACGCGCCGATCCGTCCGACCGCCGCAAGACCGTCATCGAGCTCGTCGCCGAGAGCATCGCTCCACTGCGCGTCCTCTACGGCAGGACGGATCGGGAGTTCGATGACCTCAGCAGACAGTTCACGCACGGCGAGCTGGCCATCGTCGCGCGCTACCTCGACGCCGTGAGCGGCTTCTACCCGCTCGACCGGCCCCGATCCTCGTAGGAGGGCGGGCGTCGCGGGCCAGAAGGGAGGCCCTTCATGGGTCGCTTCACCACGATCACGAGCGAGGGCACGGTCAATGGCCGTTTGGGAGAGGTCGTCGCTCTGCGGGCCTCGACCGCCGGATCCTGCAGTGCGCCAGCGGCACCGGTAGTCGTCTCGCCCCACACCCACGTCAGCCCGTCGGAGAAGGCACCCGCGTCGCGCCCGCGCAAGTGATCGCGGGAGGCGAGCTCCCCGAAGACGCGCTCTGCGGACCGTCCCTGTGCTGGCCTGGGAGACTCGGGTGGAGAAGGCGAACGAAGGAGCCCGATGCGCATCGCGGTGATCGGCGCTGGGATCGGCGGTTTGACCGCGGCCTGCGGCCTTGCCGCGGACGGTCACGAGGTCGTCGTGTACGAGCGGCGGGACGAGCCGGGGGCGGTGGGGGCCGGGCTGACGCTGTTCGGCAACGCGTTCGGCGCGCTCGATGCGATCGGCCTCGGCGATACGGTGCGCGAGGTCAGCAGCGACGCGATCGCCCGGATGCGCGCCGGCCAGCGCACGCCGTCCGGCGACTGGCTCGTGTCGATGCCGTCCGCGATGCTCCCGACGCTGCGCAGCCTGCACCGGGCGGAGCTATACCGGGCGCTGGCTGATGCGCTGCCCACGGGAAGTCTCCGGCTCGGGCACGGCGCCACGGTTGCGTCGGATGGCCAGCCGATCGTGACGGCGGATGGGTTCGAGGAGCGCTTCGACCTGGTGGTGGCCGCCGACGGTCTGCGCAGCGACGCCCGCATCCGGCTGGGGTTGGATCGTGGCCTGCGCTATGCCGGGTACACCGCCTGGCGCGGCGTCACCGCCGCCGGCATCGACGTGCAGGACGAGGCCGGTGAGACCTGGGGACGCGGCCGCATCTTCGGCATCGTCCCGCTGCCCGACGAGCGGGTCTACTGGTTCGCCACAGAATCCGCCGTGGCCGACCAGCACGCTGAGGATGAGCGCGAGGCGGTGCGGGAGCGGTTCGGTGGGTGGCACGCGCCGATCCCGGCGTGCCTCGACGCGACACCCGCCGAGGCGGTGCTGCGTCACGACATCTACGATCTCGCCCGCCTCCCGGCAGCGTTCGCCAAGGGCCGGACGGTGCTGCTCGGCGATGCGGCCCACGGCATGAGGCCCAATCTCGGCCAGGGCGCGGGGCAGGCCATCGAGGACGCCGCCACCCTGACCCTCCTGCTCAGGACCGGCGACCCGGACACGGCGCTCGCTCGGTACGACCGCATCCGCCGGATGCGCACGACGGCGATCTGGCGACAGTCACGCCAGCTCGGGAAGATCGCGCAGGCTTCTCACCCGGTCGCCGCGGGACTGCGCGATGCGCTCCTGCGCGCGACCCCGCCCGCGTTGATGGGGCGAGCCACGCAGCGCATCCAGCGGTGGACGAAACCGTAGGCGCAGAGGACGCTTAGCGCTCCTCGGCCGCGATCAGGGTTTCGTAGTCCTGGCCGCCGTAGTAGACGCCGTGGATGTCGACGGTCGCCTCGTGAACGGCAAAGGCGATGACGACGCGGCGGCGGAAGCCGATCGTGCGCAGTCCCGGCCGCAGATCGTCGCGGGCCAGGCCGATCATCGGGAACTCCGCGAGCCCGTCACAGTAGTCGAAGATCGCGGAGACGTCGCCCTCGGCTCGCTCGAGAGAAGCCGGACTGCTCCGCAATCCAGAGGTAGAGGCCGGTGAGCTGCTGCCTGGCGCGCGGCAAGTAGACGACGCGCCGGGTCACGAGTCGCGCTCGGCGAGCCGTCGCGCGTGCAGCTCCGCCAGGTGCGCTCGCATGTCGGCGGCGCTGATCGCCCGCGAGGGATCGGCGCGCAACTCGTCGTACGAGGCGACGACCTCGGTGCGCAGCCACGTCTCGACGGCTTCCTCGCGCGCGAACAGGGCGCGCAGGCCGTCACGGACGACCTCGCTCTCGCTCGCGTAGGCGCCAGAGGTCACGCGCTCTTTCAGCGCCTCGGCCATGTTCGTGGGGAGGGTGATGCTGAGCTGCTTCGTCGTGCGCGTGATCGAGCTTCGCTTTCGATAGGACTCAATCCTGCTCCGCGAGGGTGCTGCTCGGCAGGGCGACGCGCCTCACCCCGTCGCCTGGCCGAACACGCGCAGGAACGCACCTGAGTTAGAGGTTCCGCCGATAGGCGAGTCGATGAGCGTTGCCGAGATTCGGAGATCTGCCGGGATTCGGCCATTCGTCCGGAAAGATCTCCGCATTCCAGCAGATCTCCGAATTCCGGCCGCGCCTATCGGCGGAGCCCC
>JASGDZ010000066.1:0-6808 GCA_047606835.1 Microbacterium sp.
GACAGCTCATAGCGCGACAGACGCACCCGCGCATGACGCGCAGCGAGCTGTCTCGGCGCACGGACCCGCGGAACACACGCCCCCCGTCCGACGCCGCCGCGCGGGCCGTGAGCCCGCCGGACCCGCGGAACACGCGACCCACGACCAACGCCAGCTCGCGCGGCGCGAGCCCGGCGGCCGTCAGCCGCCCGACTGGTCGCCGAGCTGGATGAGCGTGTTCACCGCCTCGGTGAGTCGGTCGTCGGCCTCGCCGTAGGCGGTCCAGTCGCCCGCTTCGAGCGCCGCCTGCCGGTCGACCATCGCCTGGCGGGCCTCCTCGAGCGCCTGCTGGTATTCGTCCGTCGGCTCGGTGGGCTGCTCGGTCGCACCGGGTGACGGCGTGGGAGACGGCGTCGGGGTGGGCGTCACGCCCTCGTCGCCGCCGGTTGCCCCCGAGTCGCCGCCGAACAGCTCGTCGAGCGCGGCGGTGAGCGTGTCCTCGAAGGCGACCTTCGTGCCGAAGGCGACGAGGATCTTCTGCAGCACCGGCAACTGGGTCGCACCAGACGACTGCACGAACACGGGCTGCACGTAGAGCAGACCGCCGCCGACCGGGAGGGTCAGCAGGTTGCCGTTCAGCACGCGCGACTGGTTCTGGTTCAGCAGGTTGCTGAACGACGACACCTCCGGGTTCGCGTCGAACATGTTCTGCACCTGACCGGGGCCCGGGACCGTCGTCGCGGAGTCGATCACGAGCATCCGCAGCTTGCCGTAGTCCTCCTTCTTCGTGCCGGCCTCCGACCCCGCGTCGGAGTCGACGGCGAGATAGCCCATGAGCACGTTGCGCGCGCCGTCGCCGGTGGCCTGCGGGATGAAGGTCGTGAACATCGAGAAGGTCGGATCGTCCTGGCCGGGCATCTTCATCGTCAGGTAGTACGGCGGCTGCAGGCTCGTCTTGTCCTGCGGGTCGTTCGGGGTCGCCCAGCGGTTGTCGCTCTGATAGAACGAGGCCGCGTCGTCGACGTGGTACCTGCCGAGCATCGCCCGCTGCACCTTGAACAGGTCCGTCGGGTAGCGCACGTGGCTGATGAGCCCCGCCGACATCTCGCTGATCGGCTTGAGGGTCGACGGATACACCTTCTGCCATGTCTGCAGCACGGGGTCCTCGTCGTCCCACGCGTAGAGCGTCACCTCGCCGGAGTAGGCATCGACGGTCGCCTTCACCGAGTTGCGGATGTAGTTGATGGTGTCGATCGCGAACTGCGGCTGCGTCGTGTTGGCATCCGTCGTGGCGGCATCCAGGCTCACGGTGGTCGAGTAGGGGTAGGTGGATGCCGTCGTGTAGCCGTCCACGATCCACACGATGCGCCCGTCGACGACGCTCGGGTACGGGTCGTTGTCGAGCTCGAGGTACGGCGCCGCCTTCTTGACGCGCACGAGCGGGTCGCGGTCGTAGAGGATCTGCGACTCCTCGTTGAGGTTCTCGGAGAAGAGGATCTGCTCCGACTGGAACTTCAGCGCGTAGACCAGCTTGGTGAAGAAGTCGCCGATCTTCGGGCCGCCGTCGCCGGTGAACGTGTACTTCGTGTCGGCCTGCCCGCCGGTGCCGCGCGGGAAGTCGAGCTCGACGGGCGTGGCGTCCTCCGGCGCGCCCACGATCGAGTAGGTCGGCGAGTTCTCTCCGAAGTAGATGCGCGGCTCGAACTCCTCGTCGGACAGCTCCCCTGTCGACGGCATGCCGCGCTCGATGAAGACCGGCTCCCCGTCGCTCGTGCGTGCGTTGCCCTTCGCGGCGACGATGCCGTAGCCGTGCGTGTAGACGATCGTGGTGTTCTGCCAGGTCGCCGAGGTGCCCAGCTCCGCGAGGTTGAGCTCGCGCACCGACACGATCGTGTCCTGCGAGGCTCCGTCGATCTCGTAGCGATCGACGTCGAGCGGATCCTGGAACTGGTAGTAGGAGCGGAACTGCTCGAGCTGCTTGATCGCGGGGCTGATGATCGCGGGATCCATGATGCGGATGGATGCCGTCGTCTCGGCGTCCTGCCGCAGCTGGTCGGCCTCGGCATCCGTCGTGGCCGTGAAGTCGGTCGTCTCCAGACCCGCGAGGCCGTAGGCGTCCTTCGTGGCGTCGATGTTGCGCTGGAAGTACTCGCCCTCGAGGTCGAGCTGGTTCGGCTTGACCTGCACGGTGTTGACGATCCACGGGTAGGCCGAGCCGACGACGATCCCGGAGACGAGCAGGAGCCCCGTCGCGATGAGCGGGTAGCGCCAGCGCCCGATGAACGCCGTGACGAAGAAGAGCACGGCGACGATCACGGCGGCGATCGCCAGGATCGTCTGACCGGGGATGACGGCGTTGACACCGGTGTAGCCGGGCCCGGTGATCATGTCGCCCGACTCGACCAGGTTCTTGTAGCGGTCGAGCCAGATGCTCACCGCCTGCACGAGCAGGTAGAGCCCCGCGATGACCGCGAGCTGGATGCGCGCCGCCTTCGAGATCCGCAGCTCCCGCTGCCCGACGCGCACCGAGCCGTAGAGGTAGGTCACGACCGCGGTGACGAGCAGGCAGATGAGCACCACCGCCGACACGAAGCCCAGCAGCGCGCTGTAGAACGGCATCCCGAAGAGGTAGAACCCGGTGTCCATGCCGAACTGGGCGTCGGTCGTGTCGGTCTTCACGCCGTTGAACCACAGCCACGTCGTCTCCCACTGGGTGGATGCGGCGAAGCCGGCGAAGAAGCCGAAGAACACGGGGATGCCCCACATCGCCAGGCGTCGCAGCGGCTCGACGACCTCCTGGTAGCGATCGAGCTGGGAGCTGAGCCGCGCGTACACCGGTCGCAGCCGGTACGCGAGCTGGATCGCGAGCCACACCGGCACGGCCATGCCCAGGAATCCGATCGCGAACATCACCACGCGGGCGGTCCACTGCGTCGTCAGCACGCCCTGGTAGCCGAGCTGCGTGAACCAGAGCCAGTCGGCGTACAGGTTCGCGAACGCGAAGAACCCCACGACGAGCACTGCGAGCACGATGAGCGTGATCGCGAGGGCACGGCGGGAGCGTCTCGGTGCGAGCGGTGTGGCCGGCGTCGGCGCGGGGGCGGGCCCAGGAGTCGTGGTCACCGTTCCATCCTAGGCAGGCCGTTCGGCCGGTTCGCCGCGCAGCGGCGCGCGCGGGCGATCAGCCCGCGTCCGCCGCCGTGCAGGTCGCCAGCGCGTCCAGGTCGCCGCCGTCGGCAACGGCCTCCAGGACGGCGAGCGCGTCGTCGAGGTCTTCCACCGCGAACACGCGCAGTCCGTCCGGCACGTGGCCGTACACCTCGTCGCAGTTGCTCTTGGGCGCGAGGAAGTACTCGGCTCCGGCGCCCCTCGCCCCGAACAGCTTCTGGCGGATGCCGCCGATCGCCCCGACCGTGCCGTCGGCGGCGATCGTCCCGGTGCCGGCGAAGTCCTCTCCGCCGTTGAGCTCTCCCGGCGTGAGCGTGTCGATGATGCCGAGCGCGAACATCATCCCGGCGCTCGGGCCGCCCACGTTGTTCAACTGGATCGTGACGTCGATCGGGAAGTCGTAGTCGGTGACGAGAGTGATGCCGATGAGCCACAGCGTCTCGCCGTCGACCGTGGTCTGCTTCGGCGTGATCGACACCTCCTGTCGCGCGCCGTCGCGCTCGATCACGAGGGAGACGGCGGCCCCTTCCAGCCCGTTGATGATCGAGCGCAGCTGATCGGCACCGGTCACGGCCTCGCCGTCGGCTTGGAGGACGACATCCCCCTCCTGCAGGATGCCGGTCGCCGCCGAGCCGTCCGCGACGGCGTACACCTGCAGATGGCCGCCGACGTCGTAGCCGAGCTCCAGCAGGGCCGCCGCGGTGGCCTCCTTCTGCGAGTCGACCATCATGGCCGCGCTCTCCTCGTTGCGCTCCTCGGTCGACTGCCCCTGCGGGAAGACCGCGTCCAGCGGCACGACGGCGCGCGACGCGTCGAACCACGCGCCGACGAGCTCCAGCCACGAGGGCGGGCGCTCGCGGTCGCCGACGACCTGCACGGTGAGCAGGTCGAGGGATCCGGCCGTGGGGTAGGTCTCGGCGCCCTCCACCGAGATGAGCGGCACCATCGTGCCGTCGGCGGCCTCCGCCTCCCCCAGCGTGTCGTAGACCGGTCCCGGCTGCTGGATGACGAAGGAGGTCGGCAGGAACGTCATCGCGAGCAGCGCGACGAGGGCCACCACGAGCGCCCAGATGCCCGCCAGCGCGCCGTTGGGCAGCCGGCGACGCGAGCGTCGGCGGCGCAGGGCCGGAACGTCCTGCGCCGGCTCGTCGAACAGCGCCACAGCTCCGCCTTCCGGTGTTCGTTCGCGGCCGGCGTAAGCGGGAACGCGCGCGGCCGGGGAGTGCGAGGACTCGTGCGACTAGCGTAGAGCGCACCCGGCTGAAAGGCGGCTACACGTGGCAGACGACGACCGCAGCCCCGAGGAGGAGTTCCAGGAGCTGATGCGGCAGCTGCTGGGTTCCAGCGGCGGCGATCTCGACCCCGAGCAGCTCTCCGCGCTGTCCGGGCTGCAGCTCGACCCCGCGACGATCGCGACGATCATGAAGCAGCTCCAGGGCGCGTTCGTGAGCGCACAGGGCAAGCAGGGCATCGACTGGGAGCTCACGAAGCGCCAGGCGCTGCACCTGGCCAACCAGTCCGGTCGCGGCATCACCGACGGGCAGAGCTCCGAGCTGTCCAGTGCCTTCCAGCTCGCCGGGCTCTGGCTCAGCGACGCGACGACGGTGCCGGAGCTCACCGACGCGCCGCGCGCGATGACGCGCGGGCAGTGGGTCGAGGCGACCCTGCCGGTGTGGCAGGAGCTCGCCGAGCCGGTGGCGACGAGCTTCGCCGACGCGTTCGCCCGCACGATGCGCGAGCAGGTGCCGGAGGAGATGCAGGGGATCGTGGAGAGCGCGAGCCGCCTCATCCGCGGCGTCGGCGGCCCGCTGTTCGCGACGCAGCTGGGCCACGTCGTCGGCCGGCTCTCCGGCGAGGTCGTCAGCGGCGGGGATGTCGGCATCCCGGTCATGCCGGCGGGCGTCGCCGCCATCCTGCCCCAGAACTTCGCCGACTTCGGCGAGGGGCTGGGCCTCGACGACGACCAGCTCGCGCTCTACCTCGCCACGCGCGAGCTCGCCCACGCGCGGCTGTTCCGCCACGCGAAGTGGCTGCGGCTGCACGTCATCGCCCAGGTGACCGAGAGCGCGCGCGGCACGCTCATCGACACCGAGCCGCTGGAAGAGCTCGCCGCCGGGTTCGACCCGAGCCGCCCCGAGGAGCTGCGCGGCATGATCGAGCGCGGCGACCTGCTGCGCCGTTCCCAGGAGGGCCAGGCGGCGCTCACGCGCCTGGAGAACCTGCTCGCCACGATCGAGGGCTGGGTCGAGGTCGTGACGACCGATGCCACCGCCCGCCTCCCCTCCGCCGAGCGCATCGCCGAGGCGGTGCGCCGACGGCGCGCGGTCGGCGGGCCCGCCGAGCAGGCCCTCGGCTCCCTGGTCGGGCTCACCCTGCGGCCGCGGCGCATGCGCGAGGCGAGCGCGATGTGGCGCGCGGTGACCGACGCCGTCGGCGTCGAGGCGCGCGACGCGCTGTGGGACTACCCCGACTTCATGCCGACGGCCGAGGACATCGACGACCCGGCCGCCCTCGTGGAGCGCCTGCGGGCCCGCGCGCGCGGCGAGGAGCCGGCGCGCGACGCGATGGACGACGCCCTGGAGGCTCTGCTGTCGGGCGACCTGCCCGAAGCAGGGGGCGACGGCGGGTCGGATGCCGGGCCCGAAGATCCACGGCCGGTCTAGCTAGAAGTGCTGCAACGTAGCACTTTTCGTACTACACTTATGCAGTACGAAATAAAAACGAACGGAAGCGAGCGTGCGGGCACGGGTGCATCCGAGGGTCACCGATCGACACCCTGAGGTCACTGCTGCGGATGTGGTGGAAGCCTTCGAGGGCACGTTGCGCTCCCGAGCGCGTGACACCCACCCGGTGCAGTGGGTCGGTGTTGGAACAGACGCTAGTGGGCGGTTGCTGGAGTACATCGCGGTGGAAGACGAGCCTGATGGCTGGTTGGTGTTCCACGCCATGCCAGCGACGAAGAAGGTTCTCATCGAGGTTGGACTGAGGAGGTAGACAGATGGGCAAGTACAACGACGTGAACGGGGTCCCGTTCACCGACGAAGACATCGAGCGGTGGTCCGCCGAAGCCGAGTCCGAGGCGGGATACGAAGGCAAGCACCTGGGTCCCTCGGTTCCTGGGCGTCCTATCAGTGTGGGTGCGCAGGCGCGGCCCTTCACGCTTCGACTTGACGCCGTGCGTAGGGCGAAGCTGGATGAGGCGGCGCAGGAGCGCCACACCACGCCCTCGCAGCTGATGCGCGAACTCATCGACGCTCTCTGACGGCTGGGGAGACGACGACTGAACATCTAGCCGTACCGACGCCGAGTGAGCTCGCGCGGGGCCGCCACGGTCTGCGCGGGATGGACGGTGGGCCGGCCGCCTGTGGATGACGCGCTCGCGCGCGCCGGCGACGACGCCAGAATCGGGGCATGACGATGCTCCGGCTCGACCCCGCCCATCCGCCGCTGTGGCGCGACCATCGCACGCTGCAGTTCGGGCGGGACGCGGTGGCCCGCATCGACGATCCCGCCGGGTGGCAGCAGCGGCTCGTGCACGAGCTCGAGGGCGGCATCCCGGCCAGCGCCGCCGAGGTGCTCGCCGTGGCCGCCGGCGGCACCGCCCGTGGTGCCCGGGCCCTCCTCGCCCAGCTCGCCCCGGCGCTGAAGCGGCCGGCGCCGC
>JASGDZ010000067.1:0-4402 GCA_047606835.1 Microbacterium sp.
CGGCCCTCGCTCAACGACCGGGGGTCGGGCCTGCGGCCCTCGCTCAACGACCGGGGGTCGGGCCTGCGGCCCTCGCTCAACGACCGGGGGCGCATCGTGGTCACCATGGCGCCCGCACCGCGACACGGGCGTGATCGAGCGCGGCGCGCACCGCGCGGGCCATCGTCACCGCAGAGGGCGAGTCGCCGTGCACGCAGAGGGAGGCGGCATCCGCGCGCACGAGCGTGCCGTCGACCGCGGCGACCACGCCCTCGCGCGCGAGCCGCACTGCGCGGGCCGCGACGACGGCGGGGTCGACGAGCAGGGAGCCCGCCTTCCCGCGCGGCACGAGCGACCCGTCGGCGAGGTAGCCGCGGTCGAGGAACGCCTCGCGCACGAACGGCAGCCCGGTGTCGGCCGCCGCGGCGGCGAGCGCGTCGCCGAGCGCGAGGATCGGCACCGCGCGCCCGAGCCGGTCGGAGAGCCCGACCACCGCCGCCGCGACCGCGCGTGCGAGGTCGGGGTGGGCTCCGGCCGAGTGGTAGAGCGCCCCGTGCGGCTTCACGTAGCGGATGTCGGCTCCCGCCGCCTGCAGCGCGGCGAGCTGCTCGGCCACCGCCGCGCGCAGGGCGTCGGGGGCGATGGCCAGCGGCGTGCGACCGAACCCGGCCCGATCGGGGAACGACGGGTGCGCGCCGATCGCGACGCCGAACCGCGCGGCACGGTCGACCGAGGCGCGCATCGAGTCCGCATCGCCGGCGTGCCCGCCGCACGCGACGCTCGCGCTGGAGATCACCGCGAACATCGCCTCGTCGTCGGCGGTCGGAACGCCGTCGACCGTCTCGCCGAGGTCGGCGTTGAGGTCGATCGTCGCCATGGCATCCACGGTAGTCCCCGGCTCGTCTGCAGAGCTCCGGCGATTCGGGCGCCGGGGCGCTCCCGACCCGCGGGATGCCGGCGCGCGCCGCCGCGGACTTCCGGAGCTCTGCAGAGCGTCGCGGCACAGGCCGCGGACGGCGGCACAGCCGACCGAGCAGCAGAGTCGCAGAGCACACGCCCCGTAGCCTGGAGGGATGGCACGGGCACGACTCGAACCCGACGACGCGCCACAGGCGCGGCTGTCCGACGGCACCCTCGCCCGCATCGTGCCGTCCCGCTTCGTCGGCGGCTGGGAGCTCGAGGTCGACGGCACCCCCCAGTCCCACGTCGACCTCGACGACCCGACCCACCTGCACTTCGAGTACGTCGCCCGCATGGGCGCGGTGATCGACCTGCTCCGGATGCCGGGGCAGCCCCTCACCGCCGTGCACCTGGGCGCGGGGGCGCTCACGATCCCGCGCTACGTCGAGGCGACCCGCCCCGGGTCGCGCCAGCAGGTCGTCGAGCTGGAGCCCGCGCTCGTCGCCCTCGTCAAGGAGCACCTGCCGCTGCCGCGCGGCGCGGCGATCCGCACCCGCATCGGCGACGCGCGCGCGGGCCTCGCGCGGCTTCCCGCAGGTCTGACCGGCGCCGTCGACCTCCTCGTCTCGGACGTGTACGCCGGCGCGCAGACCCCCGCGCACCTCACCACCGCCGAGTTCTACGCCGCCGCCGCGGCCCTGCTCGCGCCGGAGGGCGTGCTGCTCGTGAACGTCGCGGACGGCGCGGGCCTGGGCCACGCGCGGCGTCAGGTCGCGACCGTGTCCGCCGTGCTCGGCCACGTCGCCGTGCTCGCCGAGGTGCAGACGCTCAAGGGCCGCCGGTTCGGCAACCTGGTGATCGCGGCGTCGCCGGCGCCGCTTCCCACACGATGGCTGCCGCGGCTCATGGCGGCGGGCCCGCATCCGGCGAAGGTCGCGCACGGCGCCGAGCTCGCCGAGTTCGCGCGCGGCGCGCGTGCGGCGACCGACGCGGATGCCACGGCGTCGCCGCGGCCCGAGGCATCCGTCTTCGAGCGGTGAACCCGGCGTGCCCGATGGCCAACCCGCGATCGCGCGGGCACACTGGAACGACGGGCCGCGGAGAGAGGAGTCGCCAGTGAGCTACATCAAGGGATACGACCCCGACACGCTCCGCGAACAGGTGGACGTGCGGGCGTGTCGCGAGCGCCTCGACGAGATCGGCGAGCAGCGGAGCCTGCCGGCGCTGCTGGAGCGCGTGTGGCTGCTGAAGGTGCTCGACCGCCCCGAGGACGCGCTCGTGGTCTCGGAGGAGTCGGTGCGCGTCGCGCGCATGGGCGGCACGCGCAAGGATCTGCTGCGGGCACGCATCCTGCACGCGACGGTGCAGCAGCGCCTCGGTGCGTTCGACGCGGCTCTGCACGAGCTCACGACGTGCGCCGAGGAGGCCGAGGGGCAGCGCTGGGCGTCGATCGCCGCGTTCGCGCTGCAGCACCGCGGGAAGGTGCACTACGACGTCGGCGACTTCGACGGCGCGCGCGCCGACTTCAAGCGCGCGCTGTTCCTGCGGCAGGAGTCCGGGGTGCCCGACGACCAGCTGGAGTCGACGCTGCTCGCCATCGACGCGGCCGACCGCCGCCGCGCGAGGGTCGCCGTCGCGGGCTGACGTCGGACATCCGTTCTATCCTCGCGGCATGTCCGATCTGCACCGCGTGCGCGGCTGGGCCGACGCGCTGATCCGCCTCCACCTCGACGAGTCCTGGTCGTTCGGCTTCGACAACGCCAAGCGGCGCGCGGGGCTGTGCGACTACACGCGCAAGCGCATCAGCGTGTCGCGCTATCTCTCGGCGCGCTACGACGACGACACCAATCGTCAGACGCTGCTGCACGAGGTGGCCCACGCGCTGGCGGGGCCGCGCGCGGGGCACGGGCCCAGGTGGCAGGCGATCGCGCGCGACCTCGGCTACGTCGGCGGCACGACCCATCACGGTGAGACGGCGACCGAGCTGGCGCCATGGGTGGGCGTATGCCCCGCCGGGCATATCGCCTACCGCCACCGGCGCCCGAGCCGGCCCACGTCGTGCGTGCGGTGCGCGTCGCGGTTCGACGAGCGGTTCCTCTTCGCCTGGACCCGGCGCGAGATCACGCGGGCGGCGCGGATGGCGGCGGCCACGCCCCGATGACGCGACCGCCGCCCGCACCGCTCGGCAGGGCGAGCACGAGACCGCCCGGCAGGTGGAGTCGCGGATGTCGGGCCCCACCGACCCGTGACCCCACGGGTGGTCGTCGGCCGTGCTCGCGGACGCGTTGCCGATGCACATCGCCCGGCACGGCTGATACGGCCGCGTCAGAGTGCGACGAACCGCCCGTCGCGAAGGACCGGCACGGCGTCTGCGGCGTCGAGCTCGGCCGCGTGCAGGACGTCGTCGCGCAGCCCGCGCTCGAGGAGCTCCTGCCCCGACCCGCTCGCGGTGAGGAGGTGCCGCACCGCGCCGCGCAGCCCGCGGAACGCCTCGCACGCGGCGGCGGCCTCGGGCGCGGAGTGGTCGACGCCGAGCGCGGCGAGCGCATCGACCACGGCTCCCGCGCCCAGGTGGTCTTCGACGGCGAAGCGCAGCGGCGCTGCGGCGTCCCGCGCCACGGCCTCTCCGGCGGCGATCACCGCGATGCTCGTGCGCGCCTCTCGGCGCTGCTGCTCGGCCAGCACAGCGCGCGCCACGGCGGAGGCGTTGCGCAGACATCCGAGCAGCACGACCGCCCCGGGCGGGCACGCGGCCGCGACCGCGGCGCCGTCGATCGACACGGCGTGGGCTGCGGCGTCGAGCGCGACCGCGTCGCCGCGGGAGACGGCATCCGTCGCCGTGGTCGAGAACGGCAGCACGTCGACCACCACGACGACGTCGGCCGGCGCGAGCCGCGCCAGCCCGTCCGCACCCCACTCGAAGCGCACCTGATAGCGGGACTGGTCGAACGGCGACGGCATCCGTCCAGCGTATCGAGGCCCTGCCGCGACGCCGGTGACAGACTGGGCGGATGCGGGTGCTGCAGAAGTTCACGATCGAGTGCGACGCGGATGCCGCGTGGCGCGCGCTGCACTCCCCGCGCGCCGTCGCGGAGCTGTACGGCCCGCTCATCGGCCTCGACCCGCTCGACTCGCTGCCGACGAGCTGGGAGCCCGGCGCAGAGGCCGCCGTCGCGCTGTCGCTGGGCGGCGCGGTGCCGCTGGGCCGGCAGCTCATCCACGTGAGCGACCGCGTGACGACCGACCGGCGCGGGCCGGTGCGGATCCTGCGCGACAGCGGCATCCCGCTGTCCGGCCCCCTCGCCGGGCTCGACGTGTGGGACCACCAGATCGCGGTGTCGCCGGCCCCCGGCGACCCCGGTCGCACGCTGTGGCGCGAACGGCTCGTCATCGGCGGGGCGATGGCGCCGGTGGTGTGGCCGGCGCTGTGGTCGGTGTGGCAGTGGCGCGCGGCGCGCGTGCGCGCCCTCGCGCCGGGCTGGGCGCACGACCCCGAGCCGACCGGCACGGCCCCCGAGCCGAC
>JASGDZ010000068.1:0-6306 GCA_047606835.1 Microbacterium sp.
CCCGGGGCCGAGCCGGCCACCGGCGCCGAGCCGGCGACCGAGGCCGAGCTCGGCGACGCGCTGCTCGCCCTCGTCGCGCTCGCGCGCGGGCGCGGGTGGGATGCCGAGCGCGCTCTGCGCGAGCGTCTGCGTGCTCTGCAGACGGCGATCCGCACCGCCGAGTCGCGGGACGCGCCGGCTGCCGAACGCTGAGACAGGCCGCTGCGCGACACACGCTTGTGCGTCTGCCGCGCAGCGAGCTGTCTCACTGGGGCCGCGCAGCGAGCTGTCTCACCGGCGGGCCGAGCGGCGCACGGACCCGGCCCGCAGCGCGGGCCGCGCGGAGCGTGAGGGCGGATCTGGAAAGCTAGACGCGTGGCATCCGTCAACCCGCCGCGCGGCATGCGCGACTTCCTCCCCGCCGACAAGGCCCGGCGCGAGCGCGTGCTCGCCGTCATCCGCGAGCGCTACCGCGCGCACGGCTTCGACGAGATCGAGACGCCCGTCATGGAGGAGCACGCGCGACTGCACGCCGGCATCGGCGGCGACAACGAGAAGCTCGCGTACAACATCCTCAAGCGCGGGCTGGATGCCGACGCGATCAGGGCCGCGGCCGACGATCCGGCATCGCTCGCCGATCTGGGCCTGCGCTACGACCTCACGGTGCCGCTCGCCCGCTTCTACGCCACCCATCGCGCGCAGCTGCCGGCGGTGTTCCGCTCGATCCAGCTCGCGCCGGTGTGGCGCGCGGAGCGCCCGCAGAAGGGGCGCTACCGGCAGTTCGTGCAGTGCGACATCGACATCATCGGCGACGCCTCGGCCCGCGCGGAGGCCGAGCTCGCGGTCGCGACGCTCGACACGCTCGACGCGCTCGGACTGCGGGGCGGCCGCATCCGGATCAACGACCGCCGCGCACTCGACTGGATGCTCGACAGCTTCGGCTTCTCCCTGGCCGAGCGGCCCGGCGTGCTCATCACGATCGACAAGCTCGACAAGCTCGGCGCTCCCGGGGTCGTCGCCGAGCTGCGCGAGCGGGGTGCGACCGCCGGCGCCGTCGACGCGTTCGACGCGTTCCTGCGCCGACCGCAGACGCTGGAGTACAACCCGTTCGGCGAACGCCAGATCCGCAAGGCGCTGCCCGCACACGCCCCCGACGATGTCGTGGCGCACCTCGTCGGCATCGGCCGGGCCGTCGCCGCCGCGCAGCCGCCGGCGGACGCCGGCGGCGTCCCGCTCGTGTTCGACCCGTTCCTGGTGCGCGGCATGGGCTACTACACCGGCACGATCTTCGAGCTCGCGCACCCGAGCGTCGACTACTCTCTGGGTGGCGGCGGCCGCTACGACGGCATGATCGGCCGGTTCCTCGGCCAGGACGTGCCGGCCGTCGGCTTCTCGATCGGGTTCGAGCGCATCGTCGACCTCGTCGACGCGCACGCGGACGCCGGCACCCGCGCGGTCGTGCTGGTGCACGACGCGGACGTGTCCGCCGCCGACCTCGTCGCGCTGAAGGCGGCCCTGATCGGCGAGGGCGCGCGAGTGCGCCTGGAGGCGCGCACGAAAAACCTCAAGGCGCTGCTGGAGCGCGCGGCAGCCGACGGCTACACGTCGTTCGCGACGGTGGCGGCCGGGACGCCGCGGGAGGCGCTGGAGCTCAGGCCTCTGGGCTGAGCGTCTTCGCCCACGCGGCGACGCGCGCGGCGGACTCCTCCTCGGAGAGGTCCTCGACGCGGGTCATGATCGACCAGCGGATGCCGAAGGGATCGCGGATGCTCGCGAACCGGTCGCCCGACACGAACGTCGACGGCGCCTCGCGGATCGTCGCGCCGGCGTGCGCGGCGCGCTCGGCGAGCGCATCGACGTCGGGCACGTACAGTCCGATCGAGTAGCAGTCGTCCTCGCCGGGCGGCGGCGGCACGAGGCGGTAGTCGGCGATCGGCTCGCCGAGCTGCAGTTGCCCGTTCCCGAAGTCCAGCTGTGCGTGGTGGACGACGCCGTCGACCTCGGTGACGTCGACGACGCGCGCACCGAAGACGTCTCGGTAGAACGCGATGGCGTCCTTCGCGCCGGGGATCGCGAGGAACGGCGTGAGGCTCGTCACCCCGTGCGGGGTGCCGTTCGTGGTGTGCCGGCCGTTCGCGGCCGCGGGGATCGTCTCTTCCATGGGCCTCACGCTACGAACGCGCCCGATCGCCGCGCTTGCAGATTCGCGACAGGATGGTGACGTGGTGGACCCGACGCGCGGCGTGCTGTACCCCGCGCGGCTGCCGAGCTTCACGCGCGTCGCGCCGCCGGCATCCGTCGCCGCGCTGATCTCGTGGCTGTGGATCCCGGAGTGGGATCTCGCCCCCGGCCGGTCGTCGCGGCAGGAGATCGTCGGCTATCCCGCGTCGAACCTCGTGGTCGAGTCGCAGGGCGATGTCGTCGTCGCGGGCGTCGCCGGCCCGAGCACGCGGCGGTCGCATCGCGACCTGCGCGGCCGCGGCTGGGCGGTGGGCGCGCTGCTGCGTCCTGCCGCGGTGCCGGCGGTCGTGGGTGTGCCGAGCTGCGTCGTCGACCGCTACGAGATCCGCGAGCTGCCGGAGCTCGCGGCGGCGGTGGAGAGCGCGATGCGCGCGGAGGATGCGGCGGCCCGCCACGCCGCCGCGGTCGGCGCCTTCGCCGGCTGGCTGGCCGCACGCGTCCCGCCGCCCGACGAGAAGGCGCTGCTCGCAAACGGCATGGCCGACCTGCTGATGCAGGATGCCGGCATCCTGCGCGTCGAGCAGGCGGCGGCGCGGCTGTCGGTCTCGGTGCGCACGCTGCAGCGTCTCGCGCACCGTTACGTCGGCGTCTCGGCGTCGGCGATGATCCGTCGCCGACGGTTGCAGGAGGCGGCGCAGCGGGTGCGCGAGCACCCCGGGGCCGACCTCGCCGAGCTCGCCGCGCAGCTCGGCTACGCCGATCACGCGCATCTGACGAACGACTTCCGCGCCGTGCTGGGCTTCACCCCGAGCCGGTATCGGTCGACCCAGCCCGGCCGGTTGACGGCGGCCGCGCGGCAGACGACGCTGGACGGATGACCGACCCCACTCCCGCCGCGTGGCGCGCCGTCGACGCATATCTGACCGACACCCTCGTCGGTCACGACGCCGCCCTGGAGGCGGCCGTCGTCGCGCAGGACGACGCGCAGCTGCCCGCGATCGAGGTCGCGCCCGTGGCCGGAAAGCTGCTGCACCTGCTGTGCCGCATCTCGCGGGCGCGGCGGGTGCTGGAGATCGGCACGCTCGGCGGCTACTCGACGATCTGGATGGCGCGGGGCATCCCGCATGACGGCCGGGTCGTGACGATCGAGGCCGAGCCGCGCAACGCCGCGGTGGCACGCGCCAGCATCGACCGGGCGGGCGTCGGCGACCGCGTCGACATCCGCGTCGGACGCGCCGAGCACGTCCTGCCGACGCTCGAGGGCGGCGAGCCGTTCGACCTGGTCTTCATCGACGCCGACAAGGAGTCGAACGCGCTGTATCTCGACTGGGCGGCGCGGCTCGGGCATCCCGGCACCGTCGTCGTGGTCGACAACATCGGCCGCGGCGGCCGCGTCGCCGACGCGGACACCACCGAGCCGCAGGTCATCGGCACGCGCGCCGGGCTGGAGCTGCTCGGCTCCGACCCGCGCTTCGATGCGACCGCGCTGCAGACGCTCGACGCGAAGGGCTGGGACGGCATCGCGATCGCGGTCCTCGTATGAGGCCGGCTCGCCGAGGCGGAGAGCGCGTGTCGTCACTAGAGTGGTCACGGAGCGAAGCCGCTCGGAGCTTCACCCGTCCTCTCACTCAAGGAGTCCTCCGTGGCACTTATCGAGGCTGTCAACGCGCGCGAGATCCTGGACTCGCGTGGAAACCCGACCGTCGAGGTGGAGGTGCTGCTCGACGACGGCACCGTCCAGCGCGCGGCCGTCCCCTCGGGCGCGTCCACCGGCGCCTTCGAGGCGTACGAGCTGCGTGACGGCGACAAGAGCCGCTACGGCGGCAAGGGCGTGCTCAAGGCCGTCGACGCGGTGATCGACGAGCTCGGCCCCGCCGTCGAGGGCGTCGACGCGAGCGAGCAGCGCATCGTCGACGGGATCCTCATCGAGACCGACGGCACCGAGAACAAGTCCCGCACCGGCGCGAACGCCATCCTCGGCGTGAGCCTCGCCGTCGCGAAGGCGGCCGCGGACAGCGCGGACCTGCCGCTGTTCCGCTACCTGGGCGGGCCGAACGCGCACGTCCTGCCGGTGCCGCTGTTCAACGTCATCAACGGCGGCGAGCACGCCGACAACGGCATCGACTTCCAGGAGTTCTTCCTCGCGCCCATCGGCGCCGACACGTACGCCGAGTCGCTGCGCTGGGGTACCGAGGTGTACCACGTGCTCAAGGGCGAGCTGAAGGCGGCCGGCTTCGCGACCGGCCTCGGCGACGAGGGCGGGTTCGCTCCCGACCTGCCGAGCAACCGCGAGGGCCTTGACTTCCTCGTCAAGGCGATCGAGAAGGCGGGCTTCGCGCCGGGCCGGGATGTCGCGGTCGGCCTCGACGTCGCGGCCACCGAGTTCTTCTCCGACGGCGTGTACACGGTCGAGGGCAAGCCCTGGTCGGCCGAGCAGCTGACCGACTACTTCGCCGGCCTCGTGAACGACTTCCCGATCGTCACGATCGAAGACGCCCTCGCCGAGGATGACTGGGAGGCGTGGGGCGCGCTCACCGAGAAGATCGGCACCAAGGTGCAGCTCGTCGGCGACGATCTCTTCGTGACCAACCCGGTGCGGCTGCGCAAGGGGATCGACCTCGGCGTCGCCAACGCGCTGCTGGTGAAGGTGAACCAGATCGGCACGCTGTCCGAGACGCTGGACGCCGTTGCCCTCGCCACCTCGAACGGCTACCGGTCGATGATGTCGCACCGTTCGGGCGAGACCGAGGACACCACGATCGCCGACCTCGCGGTGGCGACGAACTGCGGTCAGATCAAGACCGGTGCGCCTGCCCGCAGCGAGCGCGTGGCGAAATACAATCAGCTTCTGCGCATCGAGGAGGAGCTGGGCGACGCGGCGGAGTTCATCGGCCGCGCGGCCTTCCCGCGCTTCACAGGCTGACACGCACACGAGAGGGGGAGCCCGATGGTCAAGACGGCTCCCCCGACCCGCACTCCCCGCGTGCGAGCGGCTGCGGCCGCGCGGGCGCGCGTGGACGTGCGCGGATGGCTCGGCGGCGTCCGCCTGTCCGGCTTCATGGCCATCATGCTGGGGCTCGTCGTGCTCGCCGCCTTCGTGCTCGTGCCGACGCTCGGCACGTACATCGACCAGCGGCAGCAGATCGCGGCGCTCGAGCAGGCGGTCGAGGTCGGCAAGGACGAGGTCGCGAAGCTCGAGCGGGAGCAGGAGCGCTGGAGCGACCCCGCGTACATCACGACGCAGGCCAGGGAGCGGCTGTACTACGTGAAGCCGGGGGAGATCGTCTACCTCGTCGACAACGACCTGCCCGCCGCGGCGCAGCCTCAGGAGGAGACGCCGGTCAGCGACACGCTCGAGCAGACCGACACCGACTGGATGGCGCAGCTGGTCCGCTCCGTCGCCACGGCGGGCCTGGCCTCCACCGTCAAGGCGCCGATCACGATCGGCGTGCCCGACCCCACGCCCTCCGACTCGCCGAGCGCCTCCGGGCGTTGACCGTCCCGCCACCCGGTTAGCCTGAGACCGTGCCGACGCCCCCCTACGACCCCGTGGACCCGGCCGATCTCGCGGTCGTGCGTTCGCAGCTCGGCCGCGAGCCGCGTGGTGTCGTCGGCATCGCCGGCCGCTGCGTGTGCGGCAACCCCACGGTGGTCGCCACGGCGCCGCGGCTGGCCGACGGCTCGCCGTTCCCGACGTTCTACTACCTCACGCACCCGGTCGCGACCGCGGCGATGTCGCAGCTGGAGGCGACGCAGACGATGCCCGAGCTGGCGGCACTGCTCGACGACCCGGAGGTCGCCGCGGCGTACCGCGGCGCGCACGAGGCGTACCTCGCCGACCGCGCCCGGTACGGTGAGGTGCCCGAGGTCGCCGGCATCTCCGCGGGCGGCATGCCGACGCGCGTGAAGTGCCTGCACGCGCTCGCCGCGCACGCGCTCGCCGCAGGCCCGGGCGTCAACCCGATCGGCGACGCGGCGCTGGCGCGCTCGACGTGGTCGTCGGCGCGCTGCGAGTGCGCGGCTCCCGGAGACGTCGCATGAGGGCGGGACGGATGCTGCGAGGAGCCGCCGCGGCGACGATCGCCCTCGTCGCGCTCACGGTGGCCCCCGCGTTCGCGGCCGCGTCCGACGACCCCGACGACGAGG
>JASGDZ010000069.1:0-17806 GCA_047606835.1 Microbacterium sp.
ACCCCACCTCAGCGTCATGAACTGGAAGACCGTGTTCTCGTAGCGCGCGCCGCCGGGGAGCGCGCCCGAGACCCGCGAACGCACGGCGATCCTCGTGCGCCACGGCCCCCCGCCGACGAGAACGTCCTGCACGTCGAAGCGGGCGCCGGGCAGAAGCCGCAGCGTCCGCTCCCACCACCGGATCATCGCGTCCCGACTCGTGCGGACCCCGCCGAGGGCGTGCTCTCCGTGGAAGCGGTACTCGAACTCCGGCGCGAGGCCGTCGACCATCGGCAGGTAGTTCCCGTCGTTGATCTGCGCGAAGGTCTTCCGGACCTTCGCGCGGACGATCCACGCGTACATGTGGCTCCCGCTTCCCGGCTCCCGCCAATTACGTTACGATTCGTAACACTATGGCACGCACCGGACGTCCTCGCAACAGTTCGATCGACGACGCGATCCTCGCCGCGGTCGCTGAGCTCGTGGTCGAGCGCGGCTATCCGCGCGTGACGGTCGACGACGTCGTGGGACGCGCGGGAACGAGCAAGCCCGCGTTCTACCGGCGGTTCCGCGACCTGGCCGACGTCGTGCCCCGCTTGCTCGCCGCGCGGCACGGCCTGGACGACGACATCGACACCGGCAGCCTCGTGGGCGACCTCGTGGAGGTGCAGCGCCGCCAACGCCTGTTGTTCACCGATCCGGTCGTGACGCGCGGCTTCGCGGGCTGGGCGGCGGAGATGGACTCCTCCCCCCAGCGAGCCGAGCCGTTCGTCGCCGGCTACCTCGCGCCACGCCGCAGGCAGACCGAGGTCCTGCTCGACCGGGCCGTGTCGCGCGACGAGATCGGCGCCGGGGCGGATGCCGGCTGGATAGCCGACCTGCTCACCGCACCGCTGCTGATGCACGTCGTGATGCCCGGCCTGCCGCCGGTCGACGCGAGGCTGGTGACCGGCACCATCCACGCGGCGCTCGACGCCCTGCGGTACACGGGCGATCGCTCCGGCGCCTCAAGACCGGATCCCGCGCCCACGGCGCACGAGGACCGGGCCTGACGCGAACCGGAGCCCGATCAGCGGGCTGCCGGCTCGGCAGAGGCCGGCGGAGCCGTCGTCGGGTGGTTGATCTCCTCGATCGTCAGCTGGGACGTCTCCTTGAGTCCGAGCGCGCACACCGCCATGACGACCGAGACGGCGACCGAGTAGATCTCCAGCCCGAGGTAGCCGCCGTCGAAGGCGAGCAGCAGCGCGGCACCGATCACGGACGCCGTCCCGCCGCCGAGCGCCGCCCCGATCTGGTAGGTCAGCGAGATGCCCGAATAGCGCGCCCGCCGAGGGAACTGCTCCCCCAGGAACGCGGGGATGGGGCCCTGGGTGGCGCCGGCGAAGATGGCGTTCAGCACGAACATCAGGAACATCAGCGGCACCGAGTTCGTGGCCAGGGCCGGGAAGAACGCGATGATCACGACGATGCCGCCCAGCGCCCCGAAGATCAGGACGGCACGGCGCCCGAAACGGTCGGAGAGTCCGCCGAACAGGAGCGCGCACAGGAACAGCGCCACCGTGCTGATGTTCTGCGCGTTGAGCGAGTCGGTCTCGCTGAAGCCGATTCCGATCGTGTAGGTGATGAAGAACACGCCGACGAGATACGCGAGCGCCGTGTAGCCGAAGCTGATCCCGATCGCGCAGATCACGGCCTTCGGGTGGGAGCTGATCGCGACCCACAGCGGGAGCTTGTTCTCCACCGGTGCGTCGTGCTGCGGATCCTCGTCCTCCTTCGGCAGCGTGAGGCGGGCGATCAGCCCCACCAGGATCAGCACGCATCCGGCGATGAACGGGATGCGCCATCCGATCGTGACGAGGAAGTCATGACCGGGCAGCGAGGCGAACGTGAACGCAAGCGTCCCGGCGAGCGTGCCCACGCCGATGCCGACGCTCGTGAAGCTTCCCCACAGGCCGCGCCGGCCGACGGGCGCGGCCTCGATGCCGACGATCGACGACCCACCCCATTCGCCGCCCGCAGCGAACCCCTGGATCAGTCGCAGGAGCACGAGGATGACCACGACCGTGTCACCAAGCGCCTCGTGGCCGGGAAGGAAGCCGATGAGCATCGTGCTGACGCCCATCGTGATCAGCGTCGTGATGAGCACGGGGCGCCGGCCGATCCGGTCGCCGAAGTGACCGAAGAAGACGCCGCCCAACGGCCTCGCGATGAAACCCGTGCCGAAGGTCGCGAACGCGATCAGCGAGCCGACCATCGGCGACACCTCGGGGAAGAACACGGTGGGAAAGACCAATGCCGCGGCAAGACCGTAGATCGAGAAGTCATAGAACTCGAGCGCGGTGCCGAGGCCGGAGATGAGAAAGATGCGCGCCGCGGTGGGGCGGCGTGCGGGGGCGGTGCTGGCGGTCATGGATCGTCCTTTCTCGCGTCCCGATCGATTGCTCGATCAGACGACATCGAACCCGGCACGCGCTGCGGCCGGCGGGGGGTGGGGGCTGACGAGCAGTCGGCAGGCGTCCACGTCGACGCCGACGGTGAGCAACGTCGCCCAGCGATCCTGGACGGGCACGGTCTGCGGGTCGTGGAAGCACACCACGGCGGCCTCGCCCGCCGTCCCGGCGAAGGCCGCGGCACGTGCCGCCACGTCGCCGCCGACGAGGTTCGGCGCGACCTCCCGCAGGTGATCGAGGCGCTCGGCCGACAGTGCGTCCGGGGCATCGGTGTCGCCTGCGGCGAGCGCCGGATCGAGGAACGAGTTGGTGTGCACCAGCACGCCCTCGACCGGCTCCACGACCGCAACGCCCGCCGGCGACGCCTCGATGCTCACCGCCCGCACGTCCTCCACGCCGCCGAACACCGTGAAGACGGTGGACGCCGACAGCGCGGCGGAGCGCACGATGGCCTCGGCGTCGGCGATCGACTCCGCCTCGTCGAGGATCGCGCGGGCGACCGCGTGCACGGGGACCCCGCCTTCGGCGCTGTCGGAGACATGGGTGAGGATGTTGAAGTGCACGCCGATGCCGGCCGAGTTCACGCCGATCTTGCCCGGCATCCCGAACTCGGTGAACAGCCGCACCTCGTGACCGGCGTCCGAACGGCAGCGCAGCACGAGGCCCCGCGGCGCGAGCTCGCCGTGCCAGTCCCACGTCTGCATCGTCACGATCGGCTCCGGCGCGGGCGGGGCGTGGACGAAGGTCGAGCACTCCCTCGCCGGCTTCGCCGAAGCGGCGAGGACCTCGGTGCGGGCGGCGACGGCCGCGAGCTCCTCGAGCGGCAGCCGTGCCGCGTCGGCCATCGCCCGAAGCTCCTCGGCGAGGCCGGGCCGCCACGAGCGCAGCGCGGACAGCGACGCGGACGCGGTGGCCAGCACGCGGTCGTGAGGGATGCCGATCAGCTCGAAGAAGTCGAGGTATCCCGCGACGACCCCGCGCACCTCGGCCGCACACGTCGAGCCGATCTCCGCGCCGCGACCGGCGGGAGTCGAGCTCGCGACCTCGAGACGAGTCAGCTCCACGATCGTCCTCCCCTCGCGGAACGGGCTCCGACGAGTTGCGGGACAAGCTACGGACATGAATGCGTTCATACAATGGGCACGTTCACCCGTGTCCAGGAGGCCGTCATGCCGCCGCGCCGCAGCGTCACCGTGCTCGATGTCGCGCGACGCGCCGGAACGTCCGCGGCCGCGGTGTCGCACGCGCTCAACGGCACCGGCACCCTGAGCCAGGCCAAGCGCGCACACATCATCGCCGTGGCGTCGGAGATGGACTACCGCGCCGATGCGGTGGCGCGAGACCTGCGTCGCTCGCCGCTCGGGGTCTTCGGCGTCGTCATCCGTCCCCTCGACGCCTCCGGGCACTACCGCCCCGACGGCGTCGACGTGTACCGCCGCCTCATCGGCACGGTCACCTCTGCGGCACTCGACGCAGGCAAGGGCACGATGCTGCTGCCGGACCTCACCCGGCGACCTCTGCCGCCCCTCGCCCTGTCGCTCGACGGCTACATCGTGATCGACCCGGTGCAGGACGACCCGGTGATCGCGCTCCTGGACTCGCGCGACATCCCCTCTGTGACGCTCGGGGCGATCCCGCGCCGACCCGACTTCCCGTGGTGGGTGTCGGAGAACGACGCCGGCACGATCGAGCTCGTCCTCGACGCGCACCTGGCGCGCGGCGCCCATCGCGTCCACCTGGTCGTCGGCACGCTCCGCAACGCGTGGAATCTCGACAGCGAACGGGTCTACCGCCGCTGGGCGCGCACGCACGGACTCACACCCCACGTCTTCCACGTCTCGGAGCACCTCGGCGCGGAGGGCGGCCGCCGGGCAGTGCGGCGGCTGCTGCGACAGGGCCCGCCCGACGCCGTGCACTGCCTCACCGGGCGGCACGCCGCGGGAGTGCTGGACGGGCTGAAGGATGCCGGGCTTCGCGTGCCCGACGACGTGATGCTGTCGGCGGGCTCCGACGCCGACCCGGCGTCGACCGCCGATCCGGCCATCTCGGCCGTCGTGCTCGGTCAGCCGGAGCTCGGCCAGGCGCTCGTGAGCCTGCTGGCGGAGCGCCTCGCAGGAGGCCCGCCACCGCCTCCGCGCCTGTTCACGCCGCCGTATCTGGAGCGCGCGTCCACGCGACGCGGGTGAGCCGGCGGACGGCTCCGGCTCAGAAGCCGAGGCGCCCGAGCTGCTTGGGATCGCGCTGCCACTGTTTGGCGACCCGCACGTGCAGCGACAGGAACACCCGGGTGCCGACGAGCGGCTCGATGCCGGCGCGCGCCCGGGCGCCGACATCCCGCAGCCGCGATCCCTTGCGCCCGATGATGATCGCCTTCTGGCTGTCGCGCTCGACCACGATGTTCGCGTAGATGTCGGTGAGGTCGCCGTCCTCGCGGGGCGCGACGTCCTCGATCGTCACCGCGATGGAGTGCGGCAGCTCGTCGCGCACGCCCTCCAGCGCCGCCTCCCGGATGATCTCCGCGATGCGGTCCTGCAGCGACTCGTCGGTGACGACGTCGTCGGGGTACAGCGGCGGCCCTTCCGGCATGAGCGCGAGCAGCTCGTCGACGAGCACGTCGAGCTGCACGCTCGCGAGCGCCGACAGCGGGATGACGGCGGCCCAGTCCTCCCTCAGCGAGTCGACCTCGATGAGGCGCTGGGTGATCTCGTCGCGGGAGGCGGCATCCGTCTTCGTCACGATCGCCACCTTCTTCGCCCGCGGATAGCCGTCGAGCGACAGCGCGATGCGGCGGTCGCCCGGCCCCACCTTCTCGGTGGCGGGCACGCAGAGCCCGATCACGTCGACGTCGCCGAGCACGTGCTCGACGAGGTCGTTCAGACGCTGCCCGAGGAGGGTGCGCGGCTTGTGGATGCCGGGGGTGTCCACGAGCACCAGCTGCCCGCCCGGCCGGTTCACGATGCCGCGGATCGCGCGGCGCGTCGTCTGCGGCTTGTCGCTCGTGATGGCGACCTTCTCCCCCACGAGCGCGTTCGTGAGCGTCGACTTGCCCACGTTGGGCCGCCCGACGAACGTCGCGAAGCCGGATCTCGTCTCACTCATCGGCGACCGCCTCCTCCTCCATGGCCGCGAGGGCCTCTCCCCGCTCGACGAACACCGTCGCAAGGCCGCGGCCGCGCCCTCTCGACGTCCCGCCGGTGAGGACCAGCCCGTCGACGTGGGCGGTGGCGCCGGGCTGGGGCACCCGCCCGAGCGCCTTGCCGAGCAGGCCGCCCACGGAGTCGACGTCCTCGTCCTCCAGCTCGATGCCGAACAGGTCTCCCAGGTCGTCGAGCGAGAGCCGCGCGCTCACCCGGTAACGGCCCGGCTCCAGCTCGACGACCTCCGACGAGCGCGGGTCGTACTCGTCGGCGATCTCGCCGACGAGCTCCTCGATGAGGTCCTCCAGCGTCACGAGGCCCGCGATGTCGCCGTACTCGTCGACGACCATGCACACGTGCACCGCGTCGCGCTTCATCTGCTGCAGCAGTGTCTCGGCCTTCATCGACTCGGGGACGAACACCGCCTTGCGGGCGATGCGCCGCACCGACGCGTCGCCCCACGCCCGCTCGTCGCGAAACGCGAACTGCACGACGTCTTTGAGGTAGAGGACGCCCACGACGTCGTCGGCGTCGCCCTCGACGACCGGCACGCGCGACACGCCGCGGTCGAGGAAGAGCCGCATCGCCTCGCGGGTCGTGGCGGACGCCTCGACCGTCACCATGTCGGTGCGCGGCACCATGACCGCGCGCACGAACGTGTCGGTGAAGTCGAAGACCGAATGGATGAGCTGACGGTCGTCCTGCTCGATGAGGTCCTGCGACGCGGCCTCGTCGACCATGCTGAGCAGCTGCTCCTCCGAGGCGAACGACGCGCTGCGCGCGACACCGGGGGTGACGCGCTCGCCGAGCGCGGCGAGCCCGTGCGCGAGGGGGCCGAGGAACACGCGCACTCCGCGCACGATCGGCGCCGAACCGCGCAGCAGTCCCTTCGCGTGCTGGCGCCCCACGGTGCGGGGGCTCGCGCCGACGAGCACGAACGAGACCCCCGTCATGATCACGACGGCGGCGAGCATCGCCCACCAGATGCTGTCGAACAGGATCGTGAGGGCGACGGTGAGCAGCACGGCGGCGCCGGTCTCGGCGAGGATGCGGATGAACACGACCGCGTTGGCGTGCGCCTCCGGGTCGTGGGCGACCCGGCGCAGCGCCTTCGCGTTGCGCCCCGTGAGCCCGAGCTCCGCGAGGTCTGCGCGGGAGGTCACGCCCAGCGCCGCGTCGATCGCGGCCATGAGGCCGCCGAAGCCGACGAGGAGCACGGCGCCGAGGATGAGGAGTGCTGCGGTCATGATCTCGAGCGGCGCCGTTCGGCGTGCTCGAACCCGATGATGATCTCGCGCTGCAGCCCGAACATCTCGCGCTCCTCTGCCGCGTCGGCGTGATCGAAGCCGAGGAGGTGCAGCAGGCCGTGGGTGGTCAGCATGACCAGCTCGTCGAGCGTCGAGTGCCTGGCATCCTTCGCCTGCGTCTCGGCGACCTGCGGGCACAGCACGATGTCGCCGAGCAGCCCGGCCGGTGTGGGCAGGTCGTCTGTGCCGGGGCGCAGCTCGTCCATCGGGAAGCTCAGCACGTCGGTCGGGCCCGGCTCGTCCATCCACTGCACGTGCAGCGCCTCCATCGCGCCCTCGTCGACCAGGATGATCGCCAGCTCCGCGTCGGGACTGACGTGCAGCTCGCCGAGCGCGTAGGCGGCGAGGCGCAGCAGCTTCGACTCGTCGATCGCGACGCCCGACTCGTTCGTGATCTCGATCGTCATCGGATGCCCCGTTTCGGCTGGTGGTCGCGAGGTCCCGGGCGAAGCCCCGCCCGCCGCTCGGCGCGATTGGCGAACTCCGCCGCCTGCTCCCGCTCGTGCCTGGCCGCGGCCCGCCGCTCGTCGTACGCGCTGTAGGCGTCGACGATGCGGCCCACGAGCGTGTGGCGCACGACATCGTCGCTCGTGAGGGTCGCGAAGTGGATGTCGTCGATGCCGTTCAGCACGCGCGTCACGAGCCGCAGCCCGCTGCTCCCGCCCGGCAGGTCGACCTGCGTGATGTCGCCGGTGACGACCATCTTCGTGCCGAACCCGAGCCGCGTGAGGAACATCTTCATCTGCTCGGGAGTCGTGTTCTGCGCCTCGTCGAGCACCACGAACGAGGAGTTGAGCGTGCGACCCCGCATATACGCCAGAGGTGCGACCTCGATCGTGCCGGTGGTCATCAGCTTCGGCAGGATCTCGGGGTCGATCATCTCGTTGAGCGCGTCGTAGAGCGGACGCAGGTACGGGTCGATCTTGTCGGTGAGGGTGCCGGGCAGGAACCCGAGCCGCTCCCCCGCCTCCACCGCCGGCCGGGTCAGGATGATGCGCTCGACCTCTTTGCGCTGCAGCGCCTGCACGGCCTTCGCCATCGCGAGGTACGTCTTCCCGGTGCCGGCGGGCCCGATGCCGAACACGATCGTGTTGTCGTCGATCGCGTCGATATAGGCCTTCTGGCCAAGCGTCTTCGGGCGGATGGCCCTGCCGCGCGAGGTGAGGATCGCCTCGCCCATCAGCTCGGAGGGGCGCGGGGCGCCTTCCGTGCGCAGCATCCGATTCGACGACGACACGTCGGCCGGGCCGAGGTCGTGGCCCGCACGCGTCATCGCCAGCAGCTCGTCGACGAGGGCCTTCGCCGCGGCGACGGGCGCGGCATCCCCCGTGAGCGTGATCTCGTTGCCGCGCACGTGCACGTCGACGTCGGGATGCTCGCGCTCGACCATGCGCAGCAGGCGGTCCTGCGGGCCGAGCAGGCGCACCATCGCGACGCCGTCGGCGTAGACGGTCTCGGTCGTGCGCTCGGATCCGGATGCGTCAGCCACCGAGCCCCGTTTCGCTCAACCCTCCCGCGAGCACATGCGCGTGCACGTGGAACACCGTCTGCCCTCCGCCCGGGCCGGTGTTGAAGACGAGCCGGAAGTCGCCGTCGGAATGCTGCGCGGCGACCGTGTTCGCGAGCCCCACGACCTCGGCGAGCAGCGCGGGGTCGCCCGCGGCGAGCTCGACGACATCCCGGTACTGCCCGGTCTTGGGGATGACGAGCAGATGCACCGGCGCCTGCGGATTGATGTCGCGGATCGCGAACACGTTCTCGGTCTGCGCGACGATCTCGGAGGGGATCTCCCCGCTCAGGATGCGCGTGAAGATCGAGGGCTCGCTCATGCGCACCAGTCTAGTTGCCGGCTTTTCGGGCGGTTGCGGCTACCAGCGGCCGAGCATCGCGCTGGCGACGGCGAGGGCGGCGGGGCCGGCCGTCGAGGTGCGCAGCACGGTGTTGCCGAGGCGCACGGGCGTGGCGCCGGCCCGCGTCAGTGCGGCGAGCTCGTCCGGTGCGATGCCGCCCTCGGGGCCGACGACCAGCACGATGTCGCGCTCGGCGCCCAGCTCGACGCCCGACAGCGCGCTGCCCGCGGTCGGCTCCAGCACCAGCACGGTGGAGGTCGCGGCCCTTCGCACCAGCTGGGCGACCGTCTCGACGGGCACGACGGACGGCACCCACGCGCGATGCGCCTGCTTCGCCGCCTCCCGCACGATCGCGGCCCACCGCTGCCGGCCCTTCTCGGCCTTCGCGTCCGCCCACCGCGACACGCTGCGCGCCGCCTGCCACGGCACGATCTCGTCGACGCCGAGCTCGGTCGCCGCCTGCACGGCGAGCTCGTCGCGATCGCCCTTCGCGAGCGCCTGCACGAGCACGAGCCGCGGGCTCGGGGCGGGGACATCCACCCGCTCCGTCACCCGCACCGAGACCTCGCGCGACTGCACCGTCTCGACCACTCCCGTGAGCCACGCACCCCGGCCGTCGCCGACGGTCACCTCCTCGCCGCCGCGCACGCGTCGCACGGTCGCGGCGTGGTGCGCCTCGGCGCCGGTCAGCGTCACGACGTCGCCGACGCCGGCCTCGGCCGACTCCACGACGAAGTGCAGGGCCACGACTCAGACGCTCTGCCGGAACCGGTCGCGCAGCTTCGCGAACAGCCCCTGCTGGAACTCCGCGAGCCTGGGCGCGGGAGCCTTCGTGCGCCTCGCGAACTCCTCGATGAGGGCGCGCTCCTTGGTGTCCAGCCGGGTCGGGGTCACGACGTGCACGCCCACGCGCAGGTCGCCGCGGGTGCTGCCGCGCAGCGGGGTGATGCCGCGGCCCTTCACGGTCACCACGTCGCCGCCCTGCGTGCCGGGCCTGAGCTCCAGCTCGACCGGGCCGTCGAGCGCCTCGATCGTGGCCGTCGTGCCGAGGATCGCGTCGGACATCGACACCTCGAGGGTGGCGAGCAGGTCGTCGCCGTCGCGGCTGAAGACGTCGTGGCCCTGCACGGTGACCTCCAGGTAGAGGTCGCCGTTCGGCCCCCCGCCGGGGCCGACCTCCCCCGAGCCGGGCAGCTGCAGCCGCAGGCCGGTCTCGACGCCGGCCGGGATGTCGATCGACACCGTGCGTCGCGAGCGCACGCGGCCCTGCCCCTGGCACGTCGCGCACGGATACGGGATGACGGTGCCGTAACCCTGGCACGACCCGCACGGCTGCGACGTGACGACGTTGCCGAGGAGGCTCCGCACCGTGCGCTGCACGTGTCCGGAGCCGCCGCAGATGTCGCACGTCACGGGCTGCGTGCCCGGCTGGCAGCACGAGCCCTGACACGTCTCGCACAGCACCGCGGTGTCGACCTCGAGGTCGCGGTGCGCCCCGAAGACGACGTCGCCGAGCTGCAGCGTGACGCGCACGAGCGCGTCCTGGCCGCGTTCGCGGCGCGAGCGCGGCCGGCCCTGCCTGCTGCCTGCGCCCCCGAAGAAGGTCTCGAAGATGTCGCCGAACCCGCCGAACCCCTCTCCCGCGCCGAAGCCGCCGAACGCGGAGTCGCCGCCGAGGTCGTAACGGCGACGCTGCTCGGGGTCGCTCAGCACGTCGTACGCGTGCGTGACGAGCTTGAAGCGCTCCGACGCCTCGGCCCCCGGGTTCACGTCGGGATGCAGCTCGCGCGCGAGCCGTCGATACGCCTTCTTGATGTCCTCCGGACTCGCGTCGCGCGAAACCCCGAGGACCTCGTAGTGGTCCGCCATGCTGCCTTCCTGTGCGCGCCTCAGCGGCGCTGCTCGTCCTCTTCGAGAACCCGCGAGAGATAGCGCGCGACCGCACGGGCCGCCGCGAGATTCGAGGGGTAGTCCATTCGGGTGGGACCCAGCACGCCCACGCGCGCCCGGGTGCCCGCCGAGTCGTAGTCGCTCGTGACGACGGATGCCTCCGTCAGCCCGAACGGCGCGTTCTCCCGGCCGATGCTCGCGGCCAGTCCCTGCTCGTCCGCCACCATCTCTCCCATCAGCCGCAGCAGTGTGACCTGCTCCTCGATGGCCTCCAGGAGCGGGTAGATGCTGCCGCGGAAGTCCTGTTCGCGCCGAGCGAGGTTGGCCGTGCCGGCCATCACGAGGCGATCCTGCCGGAACTCCTCCAGCTCCTCGGCGACGACCGCCGCGATGGCGCGCAGCGCCGCATCCGCGCCGCCCGTCGCGCCGGTCTCGCGGCGCAGCGAGTCGACCCGGTCGACCCCGTCCCGCACCGGGTGCCCCGCGATCAGCGCGCCCAGGCGAGCGCGGACCACCGCGACATCCGCGTCGTCGAGCTCGACGCCGAGGACGGCGATCCGCTGCGAGACACGACCCGTGTCGGTGACGATCACCACGAGCAGGCGGTTCGCGGCGAGCTTGACGAGCTCGACGTGGGTCACGGTGGCGCGCTCGAACGACGGGTACTGCACGAGCGCGACCTGGCCGGTCAGCTGCGTGAGCACGCGCACCGTGCGCACGAGCAGGTCGTCGAGATCGCACGGCTCGCCGAGGAACGTCGTGATCGCCGCGCGCTGCGCGGGGCTGAGCGGACGCAGCTCGGCGAGATGGTCGACGAACACGCGGTACCCCTTGTCGGTGGGCACGCGGCCCGACGACGTGTGCGGGGCCGTGATGAGCTCCTCGTCCTCCAGCAACGCCATGTCGTTGCGGATCGTCGCGGCCGAGACGCCGAAGCGGTGCCGGTCGACGATCGCCTTGCTGCCCACCGGCTCGTGCGTGTCGACGTAGTCCTGCACGATCGCGCGAAGCACCTGCAGGCCGCGCTCCGTGACCATACCGCCCCTCCCGACCTGGCACTCGTCTGTTCGGAGTGCCAATTCTACCCCCGGCATCCGCGCTGCGAAGAAGCGACCGGCTACGGCGCGAGTGCGCGCACGACGGCGTCGGCGAGCAGCCGGCCCTTGAGCGTGAGCACGATCCGTCCCCGCACCGCCGCGGAGCCCTCGACGAGCCCGTCGGCGATGAGCGGGGCCACCGCGTGCCGCCCCTCGCCGGGCAGCTCCGAGATCGGCAGGCCCTCGCGGATGCGGGAGCGCAGCAGCACCCCCTCCAGCATCCGGGCGTCCTCGTCGGGCACCTCGCGACCCGCGCCCGGCGATGCGCCGTCCGCGAGGCGCTGTGCGTACGCGGCGGGGTGCTTGACGTTCCACCACCGGGTGCCCGCGACATGGCTGTGCGCACCGGGGCCGAACCCCCACCAGTCGGCGCCGCGCCAGTAGGCGAGGTTGTGGCGCGAGCGGTGCGCGGGGCGCCGTGCCCAGTTCGACACCTCGTACCACTCGAACCCGGCCGCGGCGAGCAGCCCGTCGGCGAGCTCGTACATGTCCGCTTCGAGGTCGTCGTCGGGCTCGGGCAGCTCGCCGCGGCGGATCCGACGGGCGAGCTTCGTGCCGTCCTCGACGATGAGCGCGTAGGCGCTCACGTGGTCGGGCTCCAGGCCCAGCGCCGTCTCCAGCGACGCGCGCCAGTCGTCGAGCGCCTCCCCCGGCGCGCCGTAGATGAGGTCGACGCTCACGTCGAGGCCGGCTCCGCGCGCCGCCCGCACCGCCGTCGCGACGTTCGCCGGGTCGTGCGTGCGGTCGAGCACCGCGAGCACGTGCGGCACGGCCGACTGCATGCCGATCGACAGGCGCGTGACGCCGGATGCCTTCAGCTCGGCCGCGACGGCATCCGTCACCGTGTCGGGGTTCGCCTCGACCGTGACCTCCGCGCCGTCCGCGAGCCCGAAGGCGTCGCGCACCCCGTCGAGCATGCGGGCGAGGTCGCCCGGGGGCAGGAGGGTCGGCGTCCCGCCGCCGAAGAACACCGTCTGCGCGGGCCGCAGCGGTGCGCGGCCGCCGAGCACCCGCGCAGCGAGCGCGACCTCGCGCAGCAGGGTGTCGGCGTACTCGTCCTGCCGGGCGCCGCGCAGCTCGCCGGCGGTGTAGGTGTTGAAGTCGCAATAGCCGCACCGCACGCGGCAGAACGGCACGTGCAGGTACACGCCGAAGTCGGTCTCGGGGTCGATCGTCGTGCCCTCGGGCAGCGATCCGTCGGCGGGCACCGGGGCCCCGAGCGGGAGCGGACCGCCCATGTCAGGCGCCGTCCACGTCAGGCCGGCGTGGCGTACAGCGGCGAGATCGCCCGGAGGTAGCCGGTGAACAGCGCACGTCGACGGCGACGCACGAGCCCGCGGAAGGCCTTGTACAGGAGCGCGTGCGGCGCGTCGAAGGCGCGCACGGTGAACCACACCTCGTCGTTGTCCCGCCAGTCGAGCATGAACGACTCCTCGCCGCTGACCACCGAGCCCTCCACGGTGCCGAGGGCGAAGCCCACGCGGCGCGGCTCCTCGACGACGAAGATCACGCGCAGCTCGGCATCCGCCTTCATGCCCTTGACGCGCCCGCGCACGTGCACCGTGGTCCCCGCGCCGACGTACGGCGTGCCGTCCGCGTCGAAGCGCTGGTCGGCCTCGGTGCGCGTCGGCGCCACGGGGTGCCCCTCCGCGTCGAAGCTCACGCCCGAGTACATCGGGCCGGATGCGGGGCGCACGTCGCTGAGCGTCAGACCCGCCGACTTCTGCGCCGTCCACGACAGGAGCGCCTCCCCCGCCGCCTGGAAGCGCGCCTCGCCGCTGCCGATGCGCCAGGACTCCTCGGCCGGGATGCTGCGCTCCGGCGGGTAGCCCATGAGGTCGGGTGCCTGGGTGGCGCCCACCGCGGCATAGTCGACGGTGTCGTCCGTGAAGGTCCCGCGCCGCATGGGCTCCAGCCTAACCGAGGCGCGGACGACAGCGGAGGCGATCCGGTCGCCCGCACCTCAGGACGTGTCCTCGGGTCAGTGCCAGAGGCCGAGGGCGAACTCCGCGACGACCGCCGACAGGATGAACGAGGCGGCGACCGCGACGATCCCCACCGGGATGATCTTCCAGCCGATGCTGCGGAGCATCGGCAGGTCCTTGCCGAGGCTCAGGCCCGCGAGGGTCAGGACCATGGTCGTGATCGTGAGGAAGTCGACGCTGTGCACGGCCTCCAGCGTCCACTCCGCGATGGGCGAGATCGGAGCCGTGGACAAGATGCCGAGGGTCATCACCGTCACGATGCCCGGGATGCGCCCGCGCGAGACCTTCGACAGCACGATCGACAGCACCACGATCGCGAAGATGATGGCGTAGCCGAGGATCATCAGGGGCGAGAAGCTCTTCGCCGCGACCGTGGACAGGGCGATGCCGATGATGGCGAGCACCGGGATGGTGGTCCACAACGGCACCGAGACCGGCGAGTGCCCGATGAGCTGGGCCACCTTGACCTGGGTCGTGTTGGGCTCGACGTCCGCACCGGATGCCTCCGCCGCGGCGACCGCCCCGCTCGGCAGGGAGCGGGCGGCGGCACCGTCCTTGTCGCGCGTGAGGAAGCGGTAGAACTTCTCGGCGAGGGGCAGCGCCACCCAGACGCCGACGTACAGGCCGAGGATGCCGGTGATGAGGTTGGACGTGGCCGCGAGGGCCAGCACCTGGTCCTGCAGCTCCGGATGGTTGGCGACCACGGCGCTCGCGGCGGCCGCCATCATCGAGCCCGATCCGACGCCGGCGCCCATCGCGAGGGCGCGCGGATCGAAGATGCCGAGCGACGAGGTCAACGACGCGATGAGGCTCACCAGCAGAGCGCCGAAGATCGTGCCGAACACGTACATCGACAGCACGCCGCGGTACTGCGGGGAGTCGGGCCCGTAGCGCTCGCTGACCATCGCGAACGAGGTCTCGCGGTCGATGGAGAAGGTCGCGCCGATGGTCGCCGGGCCCATCTTCAGCAGGACCGCGAGCGGCAGGGCCAGCACGAGCGTGCCGAAGAGGTGGCCGAGCTCCTGGAGGAACAGCGCGGGCCCCGCCTGGATCACCACAGGGATCTGCGGGCCGATCTCGAACGACAGCCGCGTGCCGAGCACCAGCACGCCGACGCCCATCAGGGTCGTCGCCGCGTGCTGCAGGTCGAGGGGGAAGGGCTTGACCTTCTGGCCGGAGATGATCGCGCCGGCCAGCAGGCCCCAGATCATCGGCAGGAGCGTGACCGACGCCACCCCGATGGGGATGACGAGCGGCCCGATCAGCTGGGCGCCGACGGCGAGCACCAGCGCGAAGGCGATGAGGATCCACATCTGCGGTGTCCTCAGGTCGAGCTGCCGCCGTATCGCGCTCGAGGTGTCGATGTCTGCCATGGTGTCCTCCGCTTCCGGGCGCTCAGGCCTCGATGGTGACTCGTGTCGCGCCGACGGGACGATCCGCCGTGCGCTTTTTCAGGTCGGCGCGCAGCGCCGCGTCCGTCGCGACATCCAGTGCCGTCCACGCCAGCAGCGCCGCGCCGTCGATCGCGGCGTCATCGGCCGCCGGGGACGCGGCGGCGGCGGCGAACTCGGGGTTGTGCGGCACGGCGTCCGTTCCCAGGAAGGCGATCATCGGGTGGATGCCGGGCACCACCTGGGTCACGTTGCCCATGTCGGTCGAGCCCCCGCTCAGCCCACGCAGCGGCGAGGGCGTCCGCCCGCGCGCGACGAGGTTCTCGTCCCACAGCCGTGCCAGGTCGGGGTCGGTCTTCACCGGCGCGTAGGGGTGCTCGGTCGGCGCCCATTCCCACGTGCACCCGGTGGCGATCGCGGCGCCTTCGAAGCAGGCGAGGACCCGCTGCTTGGTCTTGTGCCACACGTCGATCTCGGCGGCACGCACCTCGACCTGCACCACCGTGCGGTCGGGGATGATGTTCGTGGCCTCGCCGCCGTGCGAGACGTAGCCGTTGATGTTGACGCCCTGGCCCATGTGCTGGCGGTACATCGCCATCGCCGTGAGGGCGAGCGTCGCGGCGGCGCCGGCGTTGACGCCCTTCTCCGGGGCGGCGGCTGCGTGGGCGGTCAGACCCGTGAAGACCACCTCGAAGCGGTCGACGGCGGTGGAGTTGAAGGCGCTCGCCGAGAAGTCGACGCCGGTGAAGCCGTGCACCATCATCGAGAAGTCGCTGTCCTCCCACGCGCCGGCCTGAAGCAGCGAGACCTTCCCCCCGCCGTGCTCCTCTGCGGGCGTGCCCAGGAGCTTGACGCGAAGGCCCGCCTCGTCGGCGACGGTCGCGAGCGCCAGCGCCGCACCGACACCGGCCGTGGCGATCACGTTGTGCCCGCACGCGTGGCCGACGCCGGGGAGGGCGTCGTACTCGGCGCACAGCGTGATCGTGAGATCGCCGGTGCCGTAGACGGCCTCGAATGCGGTCGGGACACCGTAGGCGCCGACCTCCACGGCGAAGCCGGCATCCTCGAGCACGGGCGCGATGCGCGCCACGGCGCGGTGCTCCTCCCACGACAGTTCGGGATCGGCATGGATCGCGTGGCTCAGCGCCAGGAGCTGCTCGCGCCGCGCGTCGAGCTCGTCGCTCGCGCGGGCCTTCAGGGCTGGGGCGGTGGCGGCAGTCATGACATCCTCTCGGCTGCGTGGGGTCCGAGCTGCCGCGAGTCGGCGCGGCGAGGGGCGTGCAGCGGGAACTCCCAGAGCATGCGAGTCACGCTAGTGAAAACCGAAGTGTCACAGGTTTCACCGATGTTGCGGTTCCGTTTCGACCCCGGGCCAGGATGGCGGCGCCGAGGCATCCGCTACTTCTTGTCCTTGCCCTCGACGTCGCCGGAGAGCGCGGCGATGAACGCCTCCTGGGGGACCTCGACGCGGCCGACCATCTTCATCCGCTTCTTGCCCTCCTTCTGCTTCTCCAAGAGCTTGCGCTTTCGCGTGATGTCGCCGCCGTAGCACTTGGCGAGCACGTCCTTGCGCATCGCGCGGATGGACTCGCGGGCGATGATGCGGGCGCCGATCGCAGCCTGGATCGGCACTTCGAACTGCTGCCGAGGGATGAGCTTGCGCAGCCGCTCGGTCATCATCGTGCCGTAGGCGTACGCCTTGTCGCGGTGCACGATCGAGCTGAAGGCGTCCACCTTCTCGCCCTGCAGCAGGATGTCGACCTTGACGAGGTCCGCCTCCTGCTGACCGTTCGGCTCGTAGTCGAGCGACGCGTAGCCCTGCGTGCGGCTCTTGAGCTGGTCGAAGAAGTCGAACACGATCTCGCCGAGCGGCATGTTGTAGCGCAGCTCGACGCGATCCTCGCCGAAGTACTCCATGCCCAGCAGCGACCCTCGGCGACCCTGGCACAGCTCCATGACGGTGCCGACGTAGTCCTTCGGCGTGAGGATCGCGGCCTTCACCATGGGCTCGGTCACCGCCGCGACCTTGCCGTCGGGATACTCGCTGGGGTTCGTGACGGTGATGTGCTTTCCGGCATCCGTCGTCACCTCGTAGATCACGCTCGGCGCGGTCGTGATCAGGTCGAGGTCGAACTCGCGCGCCAGGCGCTCGGTGATGATCTCCAGGTGCAGGAGCCCCAAGAACCCGCAGCGGAACCCGAAGCCGAGCGCGACGGAGGTCTCGGGCTCGTACTGCAGCGCGGCATCCGACAGCTTCAGCTTGTCGAGCGCCTCCCGCAGATCGGGGTAGTCGCTGCCGTCGATCGGGTAGATGCCCGAGAACACCATGGGCTTGGGGTCGGTGTAGCCGGGAAGCGCCTCATCCGCGGGCTTGCGCAGGTTCGTGACGGTGTCGCCGACCTTGGACTGACGCACGTCCTTGACGCCGGTGATGAGGTAGCCCACCTCCCCCACGCCGAGCCCCTTCGTCGGAGTCGGCTCGGGGCTCGACACCCCGATCTCCAGCAGCTCGTGCGTCGCCTTCGTCGACATCATCTGGATGCGCTCGCGCGGCTCGAGCTTCCCGTCGACCATCCGCACGTACGTGACCACGCCGCGGTACGCGTCGTACACGGAGTCGAAGATCATCGCGCGGGCCGGCGAGTGCGCGTCGCCTGCGGGGGCGGGGATGTCGCGCACGATGCGGTCGAGCAGCTCCTCGACCCCCGCCCCGGTCTTGC
>JASGDZ010000070.1:0-3656 GCA_047606835.1 Microbacterium sp.
GCTCGCGCTCGCGGGCATCGTGCTGTTCGCGTTCTCGCTGCGGTCGGCTGTGGCATCGCTCTCGCCCGTCGTCGACCACATCTCGGCCGACTTCGCGCTGCCCGCGGCCGTCGTCGGGCTCATCGGCACGATCCCGCCGTTGTGCTACGCCGGGTTCGGCATCGTGACCCCGCTGCTCGAGCGCCGCTTTGGGCTGGAGGCCCTCGCCGCGGCGGCGATGGTCGTCGCCGCCATCGGCCTGGGCGCGCGTGGCAGGGTGTCCGACGGCGTCGGGCTGCTCGTGACGACGGCGCTCACCTTCGCCGCGGTCGGCGTGGGCAACGTGCTGCTGCCGCCGCTGGTCAAGCGCCACTTCCCCGACCGCATCGGCCTCATGACGGCGGTGTACACCGCCACGATGGCGGCGTCCACCTTCCTGCCCCCGCTGGTCGCGGTGCCGGTCGCCGACGCGGTGGGCTGGCGCGTGTCGCTGAGCTCGTGGGCGGGGTTCGCCCTCGTCGCGGCCGTTCCATGGTTCGTGCTTGTGATGCGCGAGCGGCCGGTGCCCACAGACGTCGAGCGCGTCGAGCCGCGCGCCCTGCGCCGCATGCCCGGTCTGCCGATGACGTGGGCGCTCACCGCCGGGTTCGTGGTGTCGAGCACCTTCGCCTACACGACGTTCGCGTGGCTGCCCGCCATCCTCGTCGACGTCGCAGGGGTGCTGCCGGCGACGGCGGGCGGGCTGCTCTCGCTGTCGGCGATGGTCGGGCTGCCTTCCGCGCTGCTGGTGCCGCTCTTGGTGGTGCGCTGGCACGCCGTGCGGGCCGTGTTCGTCGTCAGCATCGCCGCCGGGCTCGTCGGGGTGGGCGGTCTTCTGGTGGCGCCGGCGTTCGCGCCGTGGCTGTGGGCCGCCGGGCTCGGGCTCACGTGCGCCATCTTCCCCCTCACCCTCGTGCTGGTGAGCGTGCGCTCCCGCACCCCCGAGGGCGCTGTCGCGCTGAGCGGCTTCGTGCAGAGCGTCGGCTACGGGATCACCGCCGCCTTCCCGCTCGGCATCGGACTGCTGCACGACGCCACCGGGTCGTGGACGGGCCCGTTGCTGGTGCTCGCCGTCGTGGTCCTCGCCGCGGTGCCGGCGCTCTTCGTGGCGTCGCGGCCGCACACCGTCGAAGACGAATGGGAGCGCCGGCACGGCGCGTGGTGACCCGCGCGGCGGGGCCGGGATGCCGTGCCGCCGTGCGCGGCATCCCGGCCCCGACCGCTCAGAGGTCCTGGTGGAACTCCTCGATGAGGTGGTCGACGACCGCGGCCATCGCACCGTCCCGATCGGCGCCGGATGCCACGGCCCGAGCGGCGGCGGCGCGCTGCCGCTCGGCGGACGTGCCGGTCTCGGCGATGGTGAGCACGCGCTCCACCTCGGTGCGACATCCCAGCGCGTCGGCGTCCTCGGCGACGAGCTCGACGAGCTCGGCCATGAGCTCGGGGAAGGGCACGATCGCGCCCCGCCCGAAGTCGATGAGGCCCTCGGTCGCGCCGTAGCGCTGCGCGCGCCACCGGTTCTCGCCGACGAGGAAGCGGTCGTAGCTGCGCCAGCGCTGGTTGTTCACGCGCAGGCGCCACAGCATCCGCATGATCGACTGCGTCAGCGACGCCAGCGTGACCGCGTCCTCCAGGCGGGGCGAGACATCCATGATGCGGGTCTCGAGGGTGGGGTACGAGTGCGACGGGCGGATGTCCCACCACACCTTCGACGAGTCCTCGATGACGCCGAGGTCGATGAGCACCCCGACCGAGCGCTCGTACTCCGCCCAGCTCTGGTACTCCGGGGGCAGCCCCGTGCGGGGGAGGTTGTCGAACACCGAGATGCGGTACGACGCGAGCCCGGTGTCCTGACCCTGCCAGAACGGCGACGACGTCGACAGTGCCAGCAGGTGCGGCAGGAAGTAGGGCATCTGCCGCAGGAAGTCTGCGCGCAGCGCGTCGTCGCCGATGCCGACGTGCACGTGGCATCCGCAGATCAGCAGACGCCTGGCGACGCCGGCGAGCGCGCGCTCCAGCCCCTCGTACCGCTCCTTCGGGGTGTGGTGGTGCTCCTTCCAGTCCGCGAACGGATGGCAGGATGCCGCGATCGGCACGAGTCCGTGCCGCCCGGCCTGCTCCGAGATCGTCGACCGCAGCCGGCGCAGCTCGTCGCGCGCGGCGCCCGCGGTCTGGCACACGCGCGTGCCGATCTCGACCTGGCACTGCTTGAACTCGGGGCTGACCTGCGACTGCAGGATCGCCGCGCAGTCGTCGATGAACCCCTGCGGCGCGCCGGCGAGCGCCCGGGAGTCGCGATCGACGAGCAGGTACTCCTCTTCGATGCCGATGGTGAACGCGGGCCGCTCCATCGCGACCTCCTTCCGTCCGAGGGGGCCGGGAGGCGGACTACGCCTTCTCGTACGAGGGCTCGTCCTCGTCTTCGTCGGCGTACTCGTCGGCCCACTTGTCCACGTAGGCGTCTTCGTCCTCGTCGCCGGGGTGGGCGAGCTCGCGCTCGAGCGCACCGTAGTTGACCGCGCGCGTGTCGTACTTCAGCTCGCGGGCGATCTTGGTGTTCTTCGCCTTCTGACGGCCACGCCCCATGCGTAACCCCCTCACGAGATAGAGCTGCGGGAGTCGGCGGCCCGCGCGTGCACGGACCCGGCGCGGAGCCGGGAAGAGTAGCATTCAGGATAGCACGGGGCCCTGTGCCGTCGGCCTGCCCCGGCTGGTGTGAGAAGGGCGCGACCGATGACGGACGAGGCACCCAGCGAGGTTCCCGGGGGCGAGGCGGATGCCGGCGGCAGCCGCATCCCGAAGCTCGACGAGGCCCGCATGCGAGGCGGCGTCATCGTCGCCGTGGTGCCCGGCCTGCCGACGCGAGTGCTCAAGGAGGCGGCGCAGTACGCGCAGCTGACGAAGGCGCCCCTCGTCGTCGTGAACGTCGACGTCACGCGTTTCGTCACGTACGAGGACCCCGACGGCTATGTGCACTCCGCGCCCATCGATCTGCATGTGACCCCCGGGATGGACGACCTCGACGCCGTGCGCGCCGAGGCGGCCGCCGTGCTCGAGGGGCGCGACCTCGTGTGGGGCGTGCAGCAGCTGGTCGGCGATCCCGCGCTCGCGATCAAGCACCTCGCGGAGCGCATCGACGCGCGGCTGATCGTGGTCGGAACGCGCAGACGCGGGCTCGGAGAGTCGATCCGGGAGTTCTTCACCGGGTCGGTCGCCGCACGCCTCGCCCACCGGCAGCACCGGCCGATCCTCGTGGTGCCGCTCGGCGAGGCCGTGCCCGACCACGAGTCGATCTGGCCGGAGTGAGCCGCGCCCGGTCGTTCCGGGGTGTTCCAGGGGTGTCCGGTCGTCGACCGGTCGTTGCGGGCGTTCCCTGTCGTCGGGTGAGGCCGGTCGGCCCGGTCGTGTCCGGCCAGCCCGGTCGCTCCAGGCCGTTCCCGGGCGTTGAGCGAGGCCGGTCGGCGCGGGAGCGGTTCGCTGAGACAGCTCGCTGCGCGGGAGACGCACGTCGGTTTGTCGCGCAGCGGCCTTTCTCGGCCCGGGGGATGCATCGGGGATGCCGGCGCGGTCGCGGCGGCCGGGGCGGGCAGGGGCAGCCGGGGCGCGCCGCTCAGCCGCGCAGCGCGCGGGTGACGTCC
>JASGDZ010000071.1:0-3023 GCA_047606835.1 Microbacterium sp.
CTCCAGCTCGCGCGCGACGGCGGCGACCGCCTCCCGCGCGCGCGCCGTCTCCTCGTCGGCGCCGAGGGCGCTGGGCGCGTCGCTCGGCGCCGGCAGCGGCTCGGCCATCCGGGCCACCGGCCCCTGGGCGACGCCCAGTCCGATCCCTACTCCGCGCAACTCCGTCATGTCGTTCTCCGTGTCTTTCGTGGCTCGTGCACCGGTCGTCAGGCGTCGTGGTCGGTCGTGAGCACCTCGGCGAGCGTGTCGAGCACGCCCTGCGCGCCGTCGCCCTCGGCGCTGAGCGTCACGTAGTCGCCGTGCTCGATGCCGAGCGCGATGACCCCGAGGATGCTGGCGGCGTTGACGGGCGCTCCGGCGCCCTTCGCGATCGTGACCGGGATGCCGGCCTCCTTCGCCGCCTGCGCGAACAGCTTCGCCGGGCGGGCGTGCAGGCCGTGGGACGATCCGACGTGGACCGTGCGGGTGATGGCGCTCATGCTGCTCCTGGGTGGTCGTGGGCGGTGCCGGCGGGTGCGGGGTCGCCGGCTGTGGCGAGCGCGGCGCGGACGAGGTCGAGGGTGCGGGTGCCGTCGAGGTCGCCGAAGACGTCGTCGGGCAGCAGCGCCGCGTGCGCGCCGTGTGCGGCCGCGTCCCGGGCGATGTCGTCGAGCGCGGTCGCGAGGTGCGGCCCGACGAGCACGAGGTCGCCGCATCCGAGCGCGCCCACGAGCGACTGCGGGGTCCCGGCGGCCGTCGTGCACGCCAGATCGGCGCGCTCGGCGGCGTGGCGCAGGCGCTGTGCGACGAAGGTGCTCGAGGCACCCGCTCCGCAGACCACGAGGATCCTCATCGATCCGTCCCTTCCTCTCGGTCCATTCTTGTGAAGACGCTGAGAGCGGCACAACCACCCGTTCTTCCGCAGGGGCGGAAGCGCGCTCCGTCCGTGCCCGCGCACCGTGGTTGGATGGGCAGTGCCGGCAGGCAGCGCGTTGCGCGCGTGCGTGAGAGGACGCCATGACGAGAGCCCGACAGGACCGCGTGCTCGCGCTGCTCGTGCGCGAAGACGACTGGGTCACTGCCGCGGTGCTCGCCGACGCGATCGGGGTCACGCCGCGCAGCATCCGCTCGTACGTCACGGCGCTGAACGCGCGCGCCGCGGGCGGCGACGCGATCGAGTCCGGGCCGCAGGGGTACCGTGCGCTCCCCGGGGCGGCGGCGCTGCGCGGCGGCCGCGTCGACTCAGCGACGCCGCGCGATCGGCTGCACACGGTCGTGCGCGCGCTCCTGGACACCCCCGACGGCATCGACGTGTTCCAGACCGCCGATCGCCTGCACGTGAGCACGGCGACGGTCGACGCCGACCTCGGCCGGGTGCGCGCCCTCCTCGGCGGCACCGAGCTCGCCCTCGAGCGCTCGGCGTCGACGGCGCGCCTGCGCGGGACCGAGGTCGCGCAGCGCCGGCTGCTGAGCAGACTCGCGCACGACGAGATGGATGACGGGTCGTTCGACCTCGACGCGCTGCGGCGCTCGCTCGGCTCGGGCACGGTCGACCCCGATGCGCTCGGCGCCTTCAAGTCGGCGCTCGCCGCCGGGCTGGGGGGCCTCGGCTACTACGTCAACGAGTACGGCATCTCGGACGTCGTGATGCACATCGCGATCGCCGCGGACCGGGTGGCACGCGGCCGCGCCCTGGAGGCCGGACGGGCCGAGGTCGACGAACGGCATGCGCAGGTCGGCGCCATCCTGGGCGCCCTCGCCGCCGAGCACTTCGGCGTGGTGCTCGGCGACGGCGACCGGCAGCACCTCGCGACCCTCGTGCTCACGCGGGTCGTCGCGCCGGGCGCTGCGGCGCCGGGCGACGTGGCGCGCGCGGGACTCGATCCCGAGGTGGAGGACGCCGTGCGGGACGTCGTGGAGCGTGCCGCCGCCGCGTTCCTCGTCGACATCGTGCACGAGGACTTCGTGCTGCGCCTCGCCCTGCACGTGCAGAACCTCCTGTACCGGGCGCGCGAGCAGGCGTGGTCGCGCAATCCGCTGACGCGCTCGCTCAAGGCCAGCCATCCGATGATCTTCGAGGTCGCGGTCTTCGTCGCCAGCGGATTGCAGGAGCGCCTCGGGCTGGAGATCCGGGACGACGAGATCGCCTACATCGCGATGCACGTCGGCGGTCAGCTGGAGCGCCGCCGCCGCGCCGACGCCATGCTCACCGCCACGATCGTGTGCCCGGGGTACTACGAGCTGCACGAGCTGCTGCGTTCGTCGGTGGACCGCTCCCTCGGCCACGACATCGAGGTGGTCGGCGTCGAGACCCGCGTCGACCCGGACTGGGCGTCGATCGACACCGACCTCGTGCTCACGACGATCGATGCGCCGGTGCCGGCCGAGCGGATCGTGCGGGTGCAGCCGTTCCTGTCCGACGCCGACGTCGAGCGCGTGCGGGCCGCGGCGAGCCGCGTGCGACGCGGGCGGCGGCTCGCGCGGCTGCGCACTGAGCTGGAGCGGTACTTCGACGCCTCGGCCTTCGTGCGGGGTCTGGCTCCGGACGGCGGCGAGGAGGCCGTCATCCGCCGGCTGGGCGGGCTGCTGGTCGCGCAGGGCGTCATCGATGACGACTACGTCGACCGCACGATCGAGCGCGAGCGGATGTCGTCGACCGCCTTCACCGACGCGCTCGCGGTGCCGCACGCGCTGCGCATGACGGCGACCCGCACGGCGATCGCGATCGGCATCGCCGAGCCTTCGATCCCCTGGGGCGAGGGTCGCGTGCAGGTGGTCGCGCTCGTGGCGTTCAGCGAGAGCGACCGCGAGGCGTTCCAGACGGTGTTCGAGCAGTTCGTCGAGGTGTTCAGCGAGCGCGAGAGCGTGCAGCGCATCGTGCGCCGTGCCGTCGACTTCTCGGGGTTCCTGGACGAGCTCGTCGCCGTCATCGACGGCTGACCCCCCGCCCCGCCCCCGTCCCGCCCCGCGCGTCCCTCGTCCCGCCCCGCGCGTCCTCCGCCCCGCCCCGCGCGTCCCCCCGCCGTAGCGCGGGCACCCCTCGC
>JASGDZ010000072.1:0-3422 GCA_047606835.1 Microbacterium sp.
CGGGTGGAGGCATCCCGAACCTCACGTTCGTCGAGGCGGACGCCACGGCGCTGCCGTTTCGCGACGACGAGTTCGACGCGGTGACGATGTCGTTCGGGCTGCGCAACGTGAGTGAGCCGAAGAAGGCGATCGCCGAACTCCTGCGCGTCACCAAGCCCGGCGGCCGCATCGTGATCTGCGAGTTCTCCCACCCGCCGTCGCGGGCGTTCGAGCGCCTGTACCGGTTCTACAACGGCCGCGTGCTGCCGGCGGTGGCCCGCGCGATCAGCTCGAACGCCGACGCGTACGAGTATCTGGGCGAGTCGATCGCCGACTGGCCGGACCAGCGCACGCTGTCGGCGTGGCTGCGCGAGGCCGGGTGGGCGGATGTCGCCTACCGCAACCTGTCGTTCGGCATCGTCGCGCTCCACCGGGCCCGCAAGCCCGCCGGAGCGCCGGGCCCCGGTCGGTGAGCGACGCGTCGCCCGACGGCGGGCTGGGTAGGCTGGACGGGTGACTCCGAGCCACTCCGCGCCCGGCGCTCGGCTGGCAGGCCGGCTGGGCCTGACCGAGCGCGTGTTCGCGGGCGCCCGGTCGCGGCGGCTGCTGCGCACGGTCGAGGAGGGCCTCGCCGAGGTGGACCGTGCGCTGGCGGCGGAGCTCGCGTTCGCCGACGGGCTCGCCGACACCACGAGCCGCTACCTCTACGACGCGGGGGGCAAGCGGGTGCGTCCGATGCTCGCGCTGCTGACCGCTCAGCTCGGCGACGGCACGACCCCCGACGTCGTCGAGGTGGCCACCGCGCTCGAGCTCACGCACCTCGGCTCGCTGTACCACGACGACGTCATGGACGGCGCCGACGTGCGCCGCGGCGTGCCGAGCGCGCACGCGGTGTGGGGGAACAGCGTCGCGATCCTGACCGGCGATCTGCTCTTCTCCCGCGCGAGCCAGATCATGGCCCGCTACGGCGAACGGGCGATGCGCCTGCAGGCGGGCACCTTCGAGCGGCTCGTGCTCGGGCAGCTGCACGAGACCGTCGGCCCCCAGCCGGGCGACGACCTGGTCGCGTTCTACCTGCGGGTGCTCTCCGACAAGACGGGCTCGCTCATCGCCGCCGCCGCCGAGGCCGGCGTGATCTTCTCCCACGGGCCGGAGGAGCACGCGCGGGCCATGGTCGTCTTCGGCGAGAAGGTCGGAGTCGCCTTCCAGCTCGTCGACGACGTCATCGACCTCAGCGCGGACCCCGACGAGACGGGAAAGGTGCCCGGCACCGACCTGCGCGCCGGGGTTCCGACGATGCCGTATCTGCTGCTCGGGAGGCGGGACGACCCGGCGTCCGCCGAGCTGCACCGCCGCATCGACGACGGCGTCGCGCGCATCTCCGCCGGCGCCGATCCGGCGCTGCTCGACGAGCCGCTCGCCCAGCTGCGCGAACACGATGCGACGGATGCCACGCTGCGCCTTGCCCGCGAGTGGTCGCTGGAGGCGATCTCCGCCCTCGACGCGCTCCCCGACGGCCCCGTGCGCGAGGCGCTCACGCGCTTCGCCCAGGCCGTCGCCGATCGGTCGAGCTAGCTCGCCGCCAGTCGCGATTCGTCTCGCTCCGCTCGCGCAACGACCGGACGCATCGGAAAGGAATGACATGACCAAGCTCAGGCTGGCCATCGTGGGCGCAGGTCCCGCGGGCATCTACGCCGCCGACATCCTGCTCAAGGCCGAGCGCAAGTTCGACGTGTCGATCGATCTGTTCGAGCAGCTGCCCGCGCCGTACGGGCTCGTACGCTACGGCGTCGCCCCCGACCATCCGCGCATCAAGGGCATCATCACGGCGCTGCGCGAAGTGCTCGACCGGGGCCACATCCGCCTGTTCGGCAATGTCCGCTTCGGCGAGGACATCACGCTGGACGACCTCAAGCACCACTACCACGCGGTGATCTTCGCCACAGGGGCCGTGCGCGACGCCGGCCTCGACATCCCGGGCATCGACGCCGACGGCTCGTACGGCGCCGCCGACTTCGTGAGCTGGTTCGACGGGCATCCCGACGTGCCGCGCACGTGGCCGCTGGACGCGCAGTCGGTGGCGGTGATCGGCAACGGCAACGTGGCGCTGGACATCTCGAGGATGCTGGCCAAGCACGCCGAGGACCTGCTGCCCACCGAAGTGCCGGCGAACGTGTACGACATCCTCGCCGCGAGCCCCGTGACCGATGTGCACGTGTTCGGCCGTCGGGGCCCGGCGAACGTGAAGTTCACGCCGCTCGAGCTGCGCGAGCTCGGCGAGCTGCGCGACGTCGACATGGTGGTCTACGACGAGGACTTCGACTACGACCAGGCCTCGCTCGACGCGATCGCGAGCAACAAGCAGGTCATGGTGATCGACCGCGTGCTGCAGTCGTGGCGCAAGCGACCCACCGTCAACAACGCCGCCGGCGAGGCATCCCGTCGCCTGCACCTGCACTTCTACGCGCAGCCGCGCGAGGTCGTCGCCGACGACGCGGGCCGGGTCGTCGCGTTCCGCTGGGAGCGCACCCGCTCCGACGGATCCGGCGGGGTCGTGGGCACCGGCGAGTTCCGCGAGCTGCCGATCCAGGCGCTGTACCGCGCGGTGGGCTATTTCGGGTCGCCGCTTCCGGGCGTGCCGTTCGACGAGCGCCACGGCGTGATCCCGAACCGCGAGGGCCAGGTGCTCAGCAAGGACTCGAACCAGCGCGTGCCCGGCGTCTACGCCACCGGATGGATCAAGCGCGGGCCCGTGGGCCTCATCGGGCACACGAAGTCCGACGCGATGGAGACGGTGCGCCACCTGATCAACGACCAGGGCACGTGGTGGCAGCCGGTCGACCCGTCGGAGGCGGCCATCCCGGTGCTGCTGGCCGCGCGGGGCGTGCGCTGGACCGACCTGGAGGGCTGGCACCGCCTCGACGCCCACGAGATCGCGCTCGGCGAGCCCGAGGGCCGCGCGCGCGTCAAGGTCGTGCCGCGCGACGAGATGGTGGACGTCTCGCGCGCAGAGGGTGCCTGACCTCCGACCGGGGGATGCCGTGGCGCCGCCGCGCCGTGCCCGGAGCCGGTCCGACCGGTGAGAAAGGCCGATGCGCGGCATCCACCTCTGCGTCCCCCGCGCAGCGAGCTGTCTCGGCCGCGGTGGCGCCGCGTCTCCCGCGCAGCGAGCTGTCTCAGCCGCGGTGGCGCCGCGTCTCCCGCGCAGCGAGCGGTGTCAGCGAGAGCGCCGCGCCGCCTACCGGTAGTTGACGAACTGCAGGTCGACGTCGAGATCGGCGGCTTTGAGGAGCCGCTGCACCTCCTGCAGGTCGTCGCGGCTCTTGGACTGCACGCGCAGCTCATCGCCCTGGATCTGCGCCTTCACCGACCGCGGGCCCTCGTCGCGGATGATCTTCGAGATCTTCTTCGCGTTCTCCTGCGAGATGCCGTCCTTCAGCGAC
>JASGDZ010000073.1:0-7977 GCA_047606835.1 Microbacterium sp.
CCCAGCGCCTGCAGGTGCCCGCGCTGTCTCGCTCCGTGGACCACCTGGTCGCGGCGATCGAGCGGGGCGCCCCGCTCGCGCACGTCCTGCAGGCGCAGGCCGTCGACGCGCGCGAGGACGCGAAGCGGGCGCTCATCGAGCAGGCAGGGCGCAAGGAGATCCTGATGCTCCTCCCGCTCGTCTTCCTGGTCCTTCCCCTCTCCGTGATCTTCGCGGTGTTCCCGGGGATCTTCATGCTCCGGCTCGGCATCGGCTGAGTCGCGCCGCCATCCACGAAAGGACACGACATGCTGCGGACTCTGGTCGATCGGGCGCGCGGTGCCGTGCGCGCCGCGTTCGTCACCATCCACGACGACGAACGGGGCGACGTTCCCGGATGGGTGCTGGTCACGCTCATGACCGCCGGGCTGGTGGTCGTGATCTGGGCGCTCGCCGGTCCCGCCCTCGCCGATCTGTTCCAGCAGGCGATCTCGCGCGTCTCCGGGTTCTGACGACGGTGACGATCGCGCGGCGCGCGGTGTGCGGCATCCGTCGCCGGATGGCCCGGCCCGGGCCCGACGACGCCGGCAGCAGTCCCGTCGAGTTCGTGCTCGTCGGGGCGCTGCTGACCGCGCTCACCCTCGCGGTGCTGCAGCTCGGGTTCGCCGTCTACGTGCGCAACGTCGTGCACGACGCCGCCGTCGAAGGCGCCTATCACGCGGCCCTCGCCGACACCACCGCGGATCAGGGCGCCGACCGCACGGCAGAGCTCATCGCGCGCACGGTCGGCGCCGGCTACGCGAGCGACGTCACGGCGCGCGAGACCCTGCTGCACGGCGCGCCGACCGTCGAGGTGACGGTGCGCACGACGCTGCCCGTGGCCGGGCTGCTCGGCATCCCCGGCGGGCTGGAGGTGGTCGCGCATGCGCCGGCCGAATCGCTGGGCTGAGGTCGTCGGCGCGGTACGTCGGACCGGCTCGGGGGACGAGGGCTCCGCGGCGCTGGAGTTCATCGCCGTCGGCGTGCTGATGCTCGTGCCTCTCGTGTACCTCGTCGTGGCGCTGGGGGCGATCCAGGGTCAGTCGCTCGGCGCGGAGGCCGGCGCGCGGCACGTGGCCCGCGCCATCGCCACCGCGCGCGACGCCGACGAGGCGACCGATCGCGCCGATGCCGTGCTCAGCGCCGTCGTCGACGAGTACGGGCTCGACCCGTCGGCGGTGCGGCTGTCGATCGCGTGTCGGCCCGCGGCGGTCGCATGCCCGAGCGCGGGCGCGACGCTGTACGTGACCGTCGCGACCCGCGTGACGCTGCCGCTCGTGCCGCCCGTGCTCGGCCTGGAGAGCATCGCCGCCGTGCCCGTCGAGGCCGCCGCGGTGCAGAAGGTGTCCCGGCTGTGGGGGAGTCGATGATGCGTCGCGTGCGCGCCCGGCTCGCCCGCACCGCCGACGGCGACGAGGGCACCGTGCTGCTGCTCACCCTGGGCTACGCGGTGCTCGCGATCGCGGCGATCCTGGTCTGCGCGAGCGCCACGAGCCTGTACCTCGCGCAGAAGCGGCTCGACTCCCTCGCCGACGCGGCGGCGCTCGCCGGGGCCGACGGCTTCGCGCTCGTCGTCGACGGCGACGACGTGATCGCCGAGCTCGACGACGGCGACGTGCGCGCGCAGGCGGTCGCGATCGTGGATGCCGCGGGAGCCGACGCGGTGCTCGTCTCGGCGTCGACCCCGGACGGCGTGTCGGCACGGGTGACGGTGCGGGCACAGTGGCATCCGCCCCTCTTCTCGCTGTTCGTGCCCGACGGCGTGCAGCTGGAGGCCACCGCGACCAGTCGCACCGCGCTGCGCTGAGCGCGGCCTACGGGAGCTCCCGCCGCGGCACGAAACGCGGCACCCAGCGGGCGAACGCGGCCGCGCCGAGCAAGGCCAGCACGCCGACGGCCCCCGTCGCGATCGCGAGCGACGACAGCGCGGCGATGCCGGCGACGATCAGCGGCGCGACGGCGCCGCCGGCATCCGTGAGGGTGCGCCACGAGCCGAGGAACGGCGCGGGGTCGCCGTCGGGCGCGACGTCGGCGCCGAGGGTGAGGAGGATGCCGGACGACAGTCCGTTGCCGACGCCCAGCACGGCCGAGAACATCGCGAACCACATGGCGCTGCCCGCGAGATCGTGCGTGAACGCGAGGGCGAGGAAGCCGGCGCCCATCAGGAGCATGGCGGGAAGCGCGGCCCACAGCCGCCCGAAGCGGTCCATCACCTGACCGCTCGCATAGAACAGCGCGAAGTCGATCGCACCCGACACGCCCACGACGATCGCGATGGTCTGCGCGTCGAGCCCGATCGACACGCCCCACAGCGGCAGCACGACCTGCCTCGCCGAGCGCGTCGCCGACAGGGATGCCGCGGCGAGCCCCAGTCGCGACAGCACCGCACGGTGGCGCCACATGGTGCGCAGCACGCCGTCGCTGCGGGGGCCGTCGGCGACGGGGATCGTCCCTGTGACGGCTTCGCCGGTGTCCTCCGGCAGCGCGGGCGACGGCGCGTCGGACCGGGTCGGGCCGGCGGGAGCCGGCGGCAGCTGCGCCTCGGGGTCGGGTCCGAGCAGCACGAGGACGATCGTGGCGCCCAGGCACACGCCGAAGAACCAGATCGCCGCGCGCTCGTCGTGCAGCAGTGCGATGAGCCCCGCCGACACGAACGGTCCGACGAACACGCCGAGACGGAAGGCGCCGCCGAGCAGCGACAGCGCGCGGGCGCGGAACGCGAGGGGCACGCGCGTCGTCATGAACGCGTGCCTTGCCAGCCCGAACCCGGCCGCGCAGAAGCCGATGACGAACACGGACGCCGCGAACACGACGATGCTCGTCGCGAGCACCATGCCGAGCACCCCCGCGACCGACACCGCGGCGGCGATCGCCATCGTGAGGCGTTCGCCGATGCGCGCGACGGTCCAGCCCGCGGGGAGGTTCCCGCACAGCTGACCGACCACGAGCGCGGAGGCGACGAGGGCCGCGGTCGCGACGTCTGCTCCGAGCTCGGCGGCGACGACGGGCACGAGCGGGATGACGGCGCCCTGCCCGATGCCGTACAGCACGGTGGGGCCGTAGACCATCGGCGCGAAGCGCACGAGCACCGCGCGTGTCGAGTCGGGCACACGCACTCCTTCCCGCCCCGTTCGGAAACTCGGGCCGCGCCGTAAACGTTAGTCCGGAGCGTCGTGCTCGAAATGGATGTCTGCGCAGCTGTGGGCGCGTTCAGTCAATTTCTATCAGTCGATAGGCTTTGGTGTAGGGTGGGCGTGCGGCCGAGCGGTCGCGTCCGCCGTCGCGGACTCGTAGATCACCGCAGATCTGGGCGGATCGCCCGCACGGGCTGCTGCAGAGGAGCACACATGGCAACGTCCACCGAACCGGTCAAGGGCGGCTACGCCTCCCGCATCGCCGAGCTGAAGACCGAGTACTTCGAGATCGACTCCGACATCGTCGGCGGGCGCTTCGCCGTCTCCGTCTCGCTGCCCGCCGCCGGCTATGGCAACGAGTCGCTGCCGGTCGTCTACACGCTCGACTCGCAGTGGCACGGCGGCGGCTACGAGAAGCTGCACGACGCGCTGACGAAGCCGGAGGCGGCGCGGAAGGTCCAGCCGTACGTGCAGGTCAACATCGGCTACACGATCGAGGACGGCGACGAGGCCATCGGCATCCGCAATCGCGACCTCGTGCTCAACGGCGAGGGCTACCCCGCGGGCTTCGCCGAGTACCTCGCCGACCACCTCGGCCGCGACGGCGTGCAGGCGTCGCCGGAGAAGCTCGAGCGCTTCTTCGGATACCTCTCCCACGCCCGCCCCGACCGCTTCCTCGCGTTCCTCGAGACCGAGCTGCACCCGCTCATCGCGGCGCGGTATGACGTGAAGAGCGAGGATGCCGGTGTGTTCGGCTTCTCCTACGGCGGGCTGTTCGCGCTCTACGCCCTCGTCGCCGACAGCGCGCTGTTCACTCGGTTCGGCGCCGGCAGCCCCGGCATCCTCGTCGAGAACAGCAACATCTTCCCCGCCTACGAGGAGTTCGCCGCCCGCACCGACCGCCGCGACCATGAGCGCCGGCTGCACATCACGGTGGCGGACAACGAGATGTTCGGCCCGATCAAGCTGTACCGCCTGCTCGGCATCGAGACCGCCCGGTTCTACGACCTGGTGTGCTCGCAGCCGGTCCCCGGCCTCGACGTCACCACCGAGGTCATCCTCGGCGAGGACCACGAGAGCGGCACGTTCGACGCGTACCGCAGCTTCATCCGCACCTGCTACGCGATCTGATCCTCGACGCGACGATGCCCGCCCGGTCCGACCGGGCGGGCATCCTGCGTCTGCGGACCTGTTCCGGCCCGCCCCGGACTCAGGCCTCCGCGGCCAGCAGTCGGCGGCGCTGCGCGCGGCGCTCGGCCTGACGCGACGGGTCGACGACCGGCGACGCCATCAGCAGGCGCCGGGTGTACGGATGCCGGGGCGCCTCGGTCACCTGTCGGGCGTCGCCCTGCTCCACGATCTCGCCGCGGTAGATCACCGCGACGCGATGGCTGAGGTGTCGCACGACGTCGAGGTCGTGTGACACGAACAGGTACGAGACCCCGGTCTCGACCTGGATCGACAGCAGCAGGTCGAGGATGCGCGCTTGGGTGGTGAGGTCCAGCGCGCTGACCGGCTCGTCGCAGACGATGAGCTTCGGCTTCAGCGCCAGCGCGCGCGCGATCGCCACGCGCTGCCGCTGCCCGCCGGAGAACTCCCGCGGCAGCCGGCCGATCGCGTCGGAGGGCAGCCCGACCTGGTCGAGCAGCGTGGCGATGCGCGCCCGCGCGTCGCGCCGGGAGACGCCCTGGATGCCGAGCGGTTCGGCGAGGATATCGCCGACGCTCATCGACGGATTCAGCGAGGAGTACGGGTCTTGGAAGACGACCTGCAGATCGCCGCTGAGCCCGCGCCTTCCGCGCCGGTCGAGATGCGAGACGTCCCGCCCTTCGAACAGGATGCGACCGGTGCTGACCGGCGCGAGGCCGAGCACGGCCCGGCCGATCGTCGTCTTGCCGGATCCGGACTCGCCGACCAGGCCCAGGGTCTCGCCGCGGCCGACGGTGAGGTCGACGTGCTCGACGGCGCGGAAGACCCCGCGGCGCAGGCCCTTCTTGCGGTACTCCACCGACAGGTCGTCGATGACGAGCAGGTCCTCGTGCTGCACGGCCGACATCACTCCCCGCCTTCCGGCTCGGCCGAGAGCAGCAGCGTGCGCGGCTGCTTGCCCTCGAGGGTGGACTCCAGCAGCATCCGGGTGTACGGCTGGGACGGGGCCCGCAGGATCTGCGCGACTTCGCCCGACTCGATGAACCGGGAATGCCGCATCACCACGACGCGGTCGCAGATGTCCGCGACGACGCCGAAGTTGTGCGTGACCATCATCACGGCCATGTCCAGCCGCTTCTGCAGCTCGCGAAGCAGGTCGAGCACCTCCGCCTGCACCGTCACGTCGAGCGCGGTGGTCGGCTCGTCGGCGATGAGGAGGTCGGGCTCGCACGACACTGCGCCGGCGATCAGCACGCGCTGGGCCATGCCGCCGGAGATCTCGTGCGGATAGGACGCCAGCGTGCGCGCCGGGTCGGGGATGCCGACGGTCTCGAGCAGTTCGAGCGCGCGCGTGCGCGCGGTGGCCTTGGACATGCCCATCCTCTTGATCAGCGGCCGCGTCAGCTGGTAGCCGATCGTGTACGCCGGGTCGAGGTTCGACATCGGCTCCTGCGGGACGTAGGCGATCCTCGTGCCGCGCAGCGGTTCCATCCGGCCGCGCGAGATCGCGCCGCGGGACGCGCTGACCAGCTCGATGCCGTCGAAGCCGATGTGCCCGCCGGCGATCTGCGCCTCGCGCGGCAGCAGCCCGAGGATCGCGAACGCGCTCTGGGTCTTGCCCGACCCGGACTCGCCGACGACGCCGACGACCTCGCCGCGGTCGATGTGGAACGACAGCCCGTCGACGACGCGCTTGGCCGTGCCGTCGCGCTGCGGGTACTCGATCACGAGGTCCGAGACTGTCAGCAGGTGCTCGTTGAGCCGGGGACGCGCGGACGCGGTCTTCTCGCCGCGGCGCCGCTTCGTCGGCACCGGCGCGCGATCGCCGTCCTCGAGGGCGTCGCGCAGGGCGTTGCCGAGGAGCGCGAACGCCGCCGTGACGAGGGACACCGCCGCGGCCGGCCAGACGAGGAACAGCGGGTTGACGTAGATGTTGCGGAACGCCTCGCTGAGCATGACGCCCCAGGTCGGGGTGTCCGGGTCGCCGAGGCCGAGGAACTCGAGCCCGGCCTGGATCGCGACCGCCATGCCGGCGATGAGCGCGGCCTGGATGATGATCGGCGCGCGCACCACCGAGAGCACGTGACGGCCGATGATGCGCGGGTCGGAGAGCCCGGACACGCGGGCGGCGTCGACGTAGAGCTCGCCGCGGACGGTGATCACCGACGTGCGGACCAGCCGGAAGATCGACGGGCTGAACAGCACGCCGAAGATCGCCATCGACATCCACAGGTTCGGGCCGGTGACCGCGCGCGCGGCGATGAGGATGATGATCGCCGGCAGCGAGAGCAGCATGTCGGCGATCCACGACGACAGCGAGTCGAACCAGCGGCCGTAGTAGCCGGCGACGAGGCCGGCCGGCAGGCCGACGAGGAGGGCGGCCAGCACGGCGACCACGGCCGAGGCGAGGGTCGCCGGTGTGGCGTACAGCAGGCGCGAGAGCACGTCGCGGCCCGCGCTGTCGGTGCCGAGCAGGTGCCCGCCGCCCGGGGAGGCGAGCACGCTGCCGAGGTCGGTCGTCTCGGGGTCGAACGGCGCGATCAGCGGGGCGAGCACGCCCGCGATCAGCACGATCAGCAGGACCGAGATCGAGATCGCGCCGAGCGGCTCGCGCAGCAGGCGGAGCAGTCCGTGGCTTGCTGCGGGGCGGCGGGTCAGCGCCCGCACGGCGGTGGTGTTCATTGCCTGGGTCATGACAGACGCGCCTTCGGGTTGAGCCAAGCGATCACGAGGTCGATGACGAAGTTGACGATGACGACGAGCAGCACGGTCACCACGACGACGCCGAGGATCACCGGGATGTCGCCACGCGTCGTGGACTGCACGGCGAGGTAGCCGAGGCCGGGGAGGCTGAAGACCTGCTCGACGATGACCGTGCCGCCGACGAGGCCGATGAACTGCAGGGAGAGCACGGTCAGTCCGGGCGGCGAGGCCGAGCGCAGCACGTGCTTCCAGAGGATCTCGCTCTCGCCGAGCCCGCGGCTGCGCAGCGTGCGCACGTAGTCGCGGCGGAGCACGTCGATGAGGGAGCTGCGGATCTGCTGCGCCGTCGAGGCGACGGTGGAGAGCACGAGCGCGGCGACGGGCAGCGCGAGCGACATCGCCCAGCCCATCGGGTCGTCCGCGAACGGCACGAACCCGGTCGCGGGGAAGAGCGTGAGGTTCACCGCGAAGACCGTGACGAGGAGCATCGCGATGATGAAGCCGGGCACCGCGTAGCCGACGATCGCGAGCACCTGGACCAGTCGGTCGGCCCAGCCGCGCTGCACGGCGGCGGCCATGCCGAGCAGCACCGAGAGCACCGCGGAGATGACGATGACGATGATGATGATCGAGAACGTCACCGGCAGGCGGCTGGCGATCGCGCCCGTGACCGGCTCGCTGGTGAACCAGGATGTGCCGAGGTCGCCGCGCAGCGCGCTGCCGAGCCAGCCGAAGTACTGGCTGAGCACCGGCTGGTCCAGCCCGAGCTTCTCGGTCATGGCCTGCACATCGGCCGGGCTGGCCAGCGGCCCGAGGATGCGGCGGGCGATGCCCGGTCCGCCGGAGAAGACGAGGACGAACGCGAGCGTCGTGACGACGAAGAGCAGCAGCACGCCCAGGGCGAGCCGTCGGAGGAGGTATCCGAACATGACGATCCCCTGATCCGGGGCGGGGGCGGACCGCGGTCCGCCCC
>JASGDZ010000074.1:0-6378 GCA_047606835.1 Microbacterium sp.
CAGCGCGGGGGCCCGGCATCCCGCCCGGCCCGTCCGCGGGAAAGGCCGGCCCGGCGCCCGTCCTAGGATTGGACGCATGTCGAAGGTCCTCCAGTCCCTGCCCGTCGGCGAGCGCGTCGGCATCGCCTTCTCGGGGGGACTGGACACCTCCGTCGCGGTCGCGTGGATGCGCCACAAGGGCGCCGTGCCGTGCACCTACACGGGCGATCTCGGCCAGCCCGACGAGGACGACATCGCGTCGATCCCGGGCCGCGCGCTGGAGTACGGCGCCGAAGTGTCGCGGCTCGTGGACTGCAAGCGCGCGCTCGTGGAGGAGGGCTTCGGCGCACTCGCGTGCGGCGCGTTCCACATCCGCTCGGGCGGGCGCGTCTACTTCAACACGACCCCGATCGGCCGGGCCGTGACCGGCACCCTCCTGGTGCGGGCGATGAGGGAGGACGGCGTCGACATCTGGGGCGACGGGTCGACCTACAAGGGCAACGACATCGAGCGCTTCTACCGCTACGGCCTGCTCGCCAACCCCGCACTGCGCATCTACAAGCCGTGGCTGGATGCCGACTTCGTCACCGAGCTGGGCGGTCGCGCCGAGATGAGCGCGTGGCTCGTGGAGCACGGCTTCCCCTACCGCGACTCGGCGGAGAAGGCCTACTCGACCGACGCCAACATCTGGGGCGCCACCCACGAGGCGAAGACCCTGGAGAACCTGGATGTCTCGCTCGAGACCGTCGAGCCGATCATGGGCGTGCGCTACTGGGAGCCGTCGGTGCAGATCGACGCCGAGGACGTCACGGTCGCCTTCCACGAGGGGCGCCCGGTCGCGTTGAACGGGGCGGCGTTCGACGACCCCGTCGCGCTCGTGCTGGAGGCCAACCGCATCGGCGGCCGGCACGGCCTCGGCATGAGCGACCAGATCGAGAACCGCGTCATCGAGGCGAAGTCGCGGGGCATCTACGAGGCCCCGGGGATGGCGCTCCTGTTCATCGCCTACGAACGGCTCGTGAACGCCATCGTCAACGAGGACACCCTCGCCACCTACCACGAGCAGGGCCGGCGCCTGGGTCGCCTGATGTACGAGGGGCGGTGGCTGGAGCCGCAGTCGCTCATGCTGCGCGAGTCGATCCAGAAGTGGGTCGGGTCGCTGGTCACCGGCGAGGTGACGCTGCGCCTGCGGCGCGGCGACGACTACACGATCCTCGACACGACGGCGCCGCGCATGTCGTACCACCCCGAGAAGCTCTCGATGGAGCGGGTCGGCGACGCGGCCTTCGGCCCCACCGATCGCATCGGCCAGCTCACGATGCGCAACCTCGACATCGCCGACTCGCGCTCGCGACTGGAGCAGTACGCCGGGCTCGGGCTCATCGGCGGCGCGACCGGCGAGCTGGTCGGCCGGCTGGAGCAGGGCGCGTCGGCCGAGATCACCGAGCACGCCGCGGGCTTCAGCGCCGAGCGCGAGGAGCTCGCCGAGGCGGTCGACGAGGCATCCGGCTCGGCGTCGTTCGACTTCGGCGCGGACTGACCGCCCCTCCCCGACCGGCCGGTCCGCCCCGCCCGGCCCGACCCGGCCGCCCCGGCCCGGCCGCTGAGAAAGGCCGCTGCGCGACAGACGCCCCAACGTTTGTCGCGCAACGGCACTTCTCGATCGCCGCAGCGGCGCGTCTGTCGCGCAACGGCACTTCTCGATCGCAGGGGGCTCCCCTCGATCGCGGGGAGCTCCCCGGCGGACCGACCGGGATACGATGCGAGAGCGCGGCGCGACCCGAAAGCGCGGCGCGTGCCGGCGGAGCACGGCCGCCCCGGCGCACCTTCGAGACCGCAAGAGCGCTTCAATGACGACCCACACTCCGCGCATCGAGCCCGACCCCGGCGACCCCGGCGACGGCAAGCCCGGCGACCGCAAGCCCCGACGCAAGCGCTCGCTCGGCCGCACCATCGGCATCGCCGCGTTCGGCATCGTCGCCGGAGCCACGGCGATCGCGCTCGTGCTCGCCGGCATCCTCACCTGGACCGTGTAGCGCTCGTTCCCGACCCTCGACGGCACGGTGCAGGTCACCGGGCTCTCGGCCGAGGTCGAGGTGCTGCGCGACGAACAGGGCGTGCCGACGATCACCGCCGGCTCCACCGACGACCTCTTCTTCGCCCAGGGGTACGTGCACGCCCAGGACCGCTTCTGGGAGATGGACTTCCGCCGCCACGTCACGAGCGGCCGCCTCTCCGAGCTGTTCGGCGCTTCGCAGCTGGACACCGACCGGTTCCTGCGCACGCTCGGCTGGCGCGCCATCGCCGAGGAGGAGGTCGAACAGCTCGATCCCACCGTGCGCGGCTACTACGACGCCTACGCCGAAGGCGTCAACGCCTATCTCGCCGACCACCGGGGAGCCGACGCATCCCTGGAGTACGCGATCCTCGGGCTGCAGAACCCGGGCTACGAGATCGAGCCGTGGACCCCCGCCGACTCCGTCGCGTGGCTGAAGGCGATGGCGTGGGACCTGCGCGAGAACATCGAGGCCGAGACGGAGCGGGCCCTCCTGGCCCGCACGCACACCGCGGAGGAGATCGCCGAGCTGTATCCGGCGTACCCGTTCGACCGCAACCCCGTGATCGTGCCCGAGCCGACCACCGCCGAGGCGGCCGCAGCGCAGACGACGCAGGATGCCGGCGCCGTCACCGCCGGCGTCGAGTGGAAGGAGGTCGGCTCGGTCGTCGAGGCGGTGAGCACGCTGCTGGAGGGCGTCGGCGAGGGCGTCGGGTCGAACTCGTGGGTCGTGTCGGGCGACCTCACCGAGAGCGGGATGCCGCTGCTGGCCAACGACCCGCACCTGGGCGCCGCGCTGCCGTCGATCTGGCACCAGGTCGACCTGAAGTGCCGCGTCGTGACGCCGTCGTGCCCGTTCGACGTCGCCGGCTTCGGCTTCTCGGGGGTGCCGGGGGTCATCATCGGACACAACGCGACGATCGCGTGGGGCTTCACGAACCTGACGACGGATGTCACCGACCTCTACGTCGAGCGGGTCGACGGCGACTCCTACTGGCGCGACGGCGAGCTGGTGCCGCTGGACGTGCGCCGCGAGACGATCCGGGTGGCCGGGGGCGACGACGTCGAGCTGGAGATCCGCTCCACCGTGCACGGGCCGATCATCTCGGGACTCACCGAGGAGACGACGGCGATCGCGGCGGACCCCTACACCGGAGGCACGAAGGCGGGAGCCGTCGGCCCGCCGGCCGACCCGCCGACCGGCCAGCACGCGGTGAGCCTGCGCTGGACGGCGCTGGAGCCCGGCAAGACCGCGGAGTCTATCTTCGCCCTCGACGTCGCAGCGGACTGGGACGGATTCCGCGCCGCGGCGAAGCTCTTCGAGGTGCCGGCGCAGAACCTCGTCTACGCCGACACCGACGGCAACATCGGCTATCAGACGCCGGGCGCGCTGCCGATCCGCGGCGACGGCGACGGCTCCTACCCGCAGCCGGGGTGGGACAGCGCGTACGACTGGGAAGGCTTCATCCCGTTCGGCGACCTGCCGTCGTCGTTCAACCCGTCGGCGGGCTACATCGTCACGGCCAACAACGCGGTCGTGGGCGCGACATCCAGGCCGACGACGAGTTCTGGATGGGCATCCGGCTCGCCTCGGCCTACGACGACGTGCACGTCGACGACGCCCTCACGACGGAGGCGATCGCGCTGCTGCGCGGCTGGGACGGCCAGAACACCGCGGACTCCGCCGCGGCCGCGTACGCCAACCTGCTGTGGGAGCGCCTCGTGGAGGCGCTGTTCCGGCGCGAGGGAGCCGAGGTGCCGGTCGACGGACAGGGGCGGCTCTTCCTCGTCGTCGATCGGCTGCTCGACGACCCGGACGCGCCGCAGTGGTCCGCGACCGGGCTCGCGGACCGCGACGCGGTGCTCGCGCACGTCGCGCAGCTCGCCGCGACGGACCTCGCGGGGCTACGGGGGACGGCAACACGAACAACTGGAACTGGGGCGGCCTGCACGCGCTGCGCCTGACGAGCGACACGTTCGGCCGGTCGGGCATCGCACCGATCGAGTGGCTCTTCAACCGCGGGCCGTACCCCGTCGCCGGCGGCGCGTCGGTGGTGAACGCGACCGGCTGGGTGCTCGACTCGGGCAGCTTCGAGACGGTGACCGTGCCGTCGATGCGCATGGTGGTCGATCTCTCCGACTTCGACGCGTCGCGCTGGAACCACCTGACCGGCAACAGCGGCCACGCGTTCCACCCGAACTCAGACCGACGACTGGGTGCACGTGCGGCTGTCGCCGTGGCCCTTCTCCCGCGACGCGGTGCAGGCCGCGGCGACGCACGCGCTCGTGCTGAGGCCTTCCTCCGGCGGCTGAATCCTGCGAAGATCGACCCCGTCCGCGACAAAGCTGGAAAATACCTGAACGAAATGCTTGCATCGAATACCTGAGCGGACTAGCTTTTTTCCCGGCGCACGTGGTCGACACCGCTTTCACGCGCCGTTCTAACCCCGCCAAAGGAGGCAGGTATATGAGTTCCGTCAGCGGATCAGCCGCGGGCAATCCGTCAGGCATGACGGCGGCCAGCCGCGTCGCATCGCACGAGCACCATTGGTTCACGGAGCCGACAGAGCCGGCGAGCAAGAACTACGTCGCATGGCTCATCATCGCCCAGCTCGTGTTCTTCGTCGCGCTGCTCGGCCCGGCGATCGTCGGCATCGGCATGAAGATCCTCGAGTTGCAGGACACGGGCGCGGTGGAGAACACCGGCGCCGGTCTGAACACCGCGCAGGCGATCCTGGGTGGCGTCGGCGCGCTGTTCGCCACCATCGCCAACGTGGTGTTCGGCCGGGTCTCCGACCGGACGACCAGCAAGTGGGGTCGTCGGCGGATCTGGATCGTGCTCGGCACGGTCATCATGACGGTCGGCTTCGTCTTCATGGCGACCGGCTCCACCCTGCTCATCGCGACGGTCGGCTGGGCGATCGCTCAGCTCGGTGCGAACATGACGCTGGCGCCGTTCATCGCGACGATCGCCGACCAGGTGCCGAAGTTCCAGCGCGGAAAGATCACCGCTGCGCTGGGGATCGCGCAGAACATCGGCATCGTGGGCGGCGTCTACGTCGCCGGCTGGTTCTCGTTCAACCTCTTCGTCGTGTTCGTGATCCCGTCGATCCTCGCGATCGGCGCGATGATCGTGTTCGCCTTCGTGCTGCCCGACAAGGTGCTTCCGGTCAAGCCCCCGCGCATGACCGTCGCCGAGATCATCGAGACGATCTGGGTCAACCCGGTCAGGGAGCCCGACTTCGCGCTGGCTTGGTGGTCGCGGTTCCTGATCACCTTCGCGTCGTTCGGCTTCACGGCTTTCCGCTTCGGCTACCTGATCAACCACCTCGAGGTTCCCGAGGACGAGATCGGTCTGCTGATCGCGAACACGACGCTCGTCTACACCGGCGCACTGATCGTCACCGCGTGGCTGGCGGGCATGCTCTCCGACAAGCTGGGCAGGCGCAAGCTCTTCGTCTGGACGTCGACGGCTCTGTTCGCCATCGGCACCTTCGCCCTGATCTTCGTCCAGGACATTCCGTCGTACTACATCCTCGAGCTGTTCCTGGGCGCGGCCTACGGCGTCTACGTCGGTGTCGACCTCGCCCTCGTGGTCGACGTGCTCCCGAACCCCGACGACTCGGGCAAGGACCTCGGCGTGCTCAACATCGCCAACGCCCTGCCGCAGACCCTGGCGCCGATGATCGGCGGCATCGTGCTGGCGGCGACCGGTGGCGTCAGCGGCGCGGACTACGGCGTGTGGTTCACCGTCTGTGCCGTGGCCTGTCTGGTGGGCGCGCTCGTGATCTTCCCGATCAAGAAGGTCCGATAGCCGCCAGGCGCTGAGAAGGAGGCGCGACCGGCCGCCCGAGCGGTCGGTCGCGCCTCCTTCGTGAAAGGGGACTCCGAAATGACATCCGACATCTCCGCCGGCACCGTCGCGTGGGACACCGCGCAGACCGACGAGCGCGTCGAGGCGCTCGTGGCGCAGCTGACCCTCGACGAGAAGATCGCCTACGTCACCGGCGAGGTGAACTGGAACTACGGCTTCTACGCCCGACCGCTGGAGCGGCTCGGCCTTCCCGCGCTGCAGATGGCCGACGGCCCCGCCGGCGTGCGCATCAACAAGGGCGACGTGCACGAGGGCAGGGCCACCAACCTGCCCGCGCCGCTCGCCCTCGCCGCCACGTGGGACCCCGAGCACGCCTACGAGTACGGCGCGCTCATCGGGGACGAGTGCCGCGCCACCGACCACAACGTGTCGCTCGGGCCGGCGGTCGACATCGCGCGCGTTCCGGTGGGCGGCCGCACGTTCGAGTCGTACGGAGAAGACCCCGTGCTCACCGCGCGCATCGGCGTCG
>JASGDZ010000075.1:0-4356 GCA_047606835.1 Microbacterium sp.
GCCACCCTTCCGCCGAATCCATCCATCCCGCGTCGAGTCCAGGCATCCGTGCTCGTTTCGAGGATGGACTCGGCACGCGGGGGATGGACTCGGCGCGGGGGTGCGCGTCACGAGGGGGCGCCGGTGAACGGCGTGGGGCGAACGGCGTGGGGTGAACCGGGTCGCACGGCGTGGGGGACCCGGCGGCGGGGCTAGGCGACGCCGAGCACGTCGAGCAGCCAGGCCAGCTCGAAGGCGCGTTCCTTCCACGAGTTGTAGCGACCGCTGACGCCGCCGTGGCCGGCGACCATCTCGCACTTCAACAGCGCGTCGGCGCCGACCTCGCGCAGGCGCGCGACCCACTTCGCGGGCTCGACGTAGAGCACGCGGGTGTCGTTGAGCGACGTCACGGCCAGCACCCGGGGGTAGGGCGCTCCATCGTGCACGTTCTCGTACGGCGAGTACGACTTCATATACGCGTACACGTCGGGGTCGTGCAGGGGGTCGCCCCACTCGTCCCACTCGATCACGGTCAGCGGCAGCGACGGGTCGAGGATCGTGGTGAGCGCGTCGACGAAGGGCACGGCGGCGAGGATGCCGGCGAACAGCTCCGGCGCGAGGTTCGCCACGGCCCCCATCAACAGGCCCCCCGCCGAGCCGCCCTCCGCCACCAGCTGCACCGGCGTCGTCACGCCGGTCGCGACGAGGTGCCGGGCGCAGTCGACGAAATCGGTGAACGTGTTGCGCTTGTGCAGCAGCTTGCCGTCCTCGTACCACTGCCGGCCGAGCTCGCCGCCGCCGCGCACGTGCGCCACCGCGAACACGACCCCGCGGTCGAGCTCGGAGAGCCGCGCCACCGAGAAGCCCGGCTCGATCGAGTGCTCGTACGACCCGTAGCCGTACAGGTGCACGGGGCGCGGGGTCGCGCCGACATCCCCGAACGACCGCTTCCACACCAGCGAGACCGGGATGCGCGTGCCGTCTTGCGCGGTCGCCCACATCCGCGCCTGGGCGTAGTCGGCCGGATCGTACCCGCCGAGCACCGGCTGGCGCTTGCGCAGCAGCAGCTCGCCGGTGGAGACGTCGTAGTCGTACACCGTCCCCGGCGTCACGAACGAGGCGTAGCCGAGGCGGATGACCGGCGGCGCCCACTCCGGGTTGCCGGACGCGCCTGCGGCGTACAGCGGCTCGTCGAACTCGAGCTCGCGCACCTCGCCCGACCCGTAGGAGAGGATGCCGGTGCGGGCGAGCCCGTCGCGGCGGTAGTCGACCACCGCCCAGTCGCGGAAGCAGTCGACGTCGAGCAGGCGCCGCCCCGGCGCGTGCGCAAGCAGCACCCGGCGCGGGCCCTGCGGATCGTGCGCGTCCACCTGCACGAGCTCGAAGTCGAGTGCGCCGTCGTTGTGCAGGATCAGCAGCACGTCGCGCCCGTCGACCACGGCGTGGTCGACGGAGTACTCCACGCCCTCGCGCCGTGGCCACACCACGACCGGCGTCGCGCCCAGGTCGGACGCGGGCACGAGCAGCACCTCGGACGTGATCGACGAACCCAGAGCGATCTCAAGGAACGTGTCGCTGCGGGTGAACCCGGCGCCGAGCCAGTAGCGCTCGTCGGGCTCGTGGTAGAGCTGCACGTCGTCGGCGACGGGCGTGCCGACGACGTGCCGCCACAGCGTGTCCGGCCGCCACGCGTCGTCGACCGTCGTGTACACGATCGACGCGCCGTCGGGCGAGAACTCGGCGCCGGCGCCCGTGCGCGGGATCTCGTCCGCGAGCATCGCGCCGGTGGCGAGGTCGCGCACGCGCACCGTGTAGCGCTCGTCGCCCGCGACATCCACTCCGTACAGCAGCAGCGCGCCGTCGCGCGACACGTCGAACGAGCCGAGCGAGAAGAACTCGTGCCCCTCGGCCTCGACGTTGCCGTCGAGCAGGATCTCCTCGCCGGGAACCGCGGTCTCGGGAGAGAGGACGGGGGGCGTCCAGTCGCCCGGCGACGCGATCGGCGCGCGGCACTGGATGCCGTACTGCTTGCCCTCGACGGTTCGCGCGTAGTACCACCAGGCGCCGCGGCGCGACGGCACCGACAGGTCGGTCTCCTGCGTGCGGTCCTTGATCTCCCGGAAGATCTGCTCGCGCAGTCCCGCGAGGTGCGCGGTGCGCGCCTGCGTGTGCGAGTTCTCCGCCTCCAGGTGGGCGACGACCGCCTCGTCGTCCTTGTCCCGCAACCACTCGTAGGGGTCGTCGAACGTGTCGCCGTGGTGCGTGCGCGCCGTGATGCGGCGCTCGGCGACGGGTGTGGGCGCGGTGGATGCCGGTGGCACGGTGTCGGTCACAGACCCACCGTAATCGAGGCATCCCGGTTCGCGTGGGCGCGGGCGGTGTGAGCGCCCCGTTACGCGCAGCCGCGCGAGTGTGCGAGGATTCTCTTGCCCGGTTGCCGGTGCATGAATCCACGGTGAACTCTTCGTTCGCGCCGCCGATGCGAGTCGGCACCCTTCTTTGAGCCCCTCGGGCGTTCACAGCCCCTCCTGGAGAGCGAACGGTGGAGACCGCAGCCCTGATCGTCGTGCTGGTCGTCGCGCTGGCGCTCTTCTTCGACTTCACGAACGGGTTCCACGACACCGCGAACGCGATGGCGACGCCGATCGCGACCGGTGCGCTCAAGCCGAAGGTGGCCGTGCTGCTGGCGGCGACGCTGAACCTCGTCGGCGCGTTCCTTTCCACCGAGGTGTCCAAGACCATCTCGCACGGCATCATCCGCGAAGACCAGATGACGGGGCCGACGCTGCTGCCGATCATCTTCGCCGGCCTGATCGGTGCGATCACGTGGAACATGCTGACGTGGCTGCTCGGCCTGCCGTCGAGCTCGTCGCACGCCCTGTTCGGAGGCCTCATCGGTGCGACGATCGTCGGCACGATGAGCGTGTCGGCGATCGACTTCGGCCAGGTGCTCAGCAAAGTGGTGCTGCCGGCGGTGATCGCACCGTTCACGGCGGGGGTGATCGCGTTCTGCGCGACGCGGCTGGCCTACGCCCTCACCCGGCGCTACGACGACAAACCCGACGGGCGCGACGGCTTCCGATGGGGTCAGATCTTCACGTCGTCGATGGTGGCCCTCGCGCACGGCACCAACGACGCCCAGAAGACGATGGGCGTCATCACGCTCGCCCTGATCGTGGCGGGCCTGCAGGACGTCGACCACGCCGATCCGCAGCTGTGGGTCGTCTTCGCCTGCGCCCTCACGATCGCCCTCGGGACGTACATGGGCGGATGGCGCATCATCCGCACGCTCGGCAAGGGCCTCACCGACGTCAAGCCCGCGCAGGGCTTCTCCGCCGAGACGTCCACCGCGGCGACGATCCTCGCCTCGAGCGCCTTCGGCTTCGCCCTGTCGACGACGCAGGTGGCCTCCGGCTCGGTCATCGGCTCGGGGCTCGGCCGTCGCGGATCCACGGTGCGCTGGCGCATGGTGGGCCGCATCGCGGTGGGCTGGGTGCTCACCCTTCCGGCCGCAGGCGCGGTCGGCGCGGTCGCCGCGCTCGTGGTGGTGTGGCTCGGCTCGTGGGGCGTCCTCATCGACGCGATCCTCGCGTTCGTCATCGTCCTCTGGCTGTTCTGGCGCTCCCGTCGCAACGAGGTGCACGCCGGCAACGCGATGAGCGAGGTCGCCGACTCCGGGCTGGCGGTCAAGGTCAAGCGCAACCCGCCGCCGACCAGGCGCCAGCGGCGCCTCATGCGCGAGCAGGCCCGCAGGCGCGCGGAGGAGGCGGCGCGCGAGCGGGTCGACGCGCGGGCGAAGGCACGCGCGCAGGCCCGCAAGGACGCCGAGGAGGAGGCCAGGGCGCTCGCCGCGAGAGCAGCCAGAGACGGCAAGGGGGGTGCGCGGTGATCGCGATCGACTGGCTCGCCTTCCTCCAGGTGTTCGCCGCGGCGATCGTGGGGGCGGTGCTCGTGGTCGGCTTCTATGCGATCGCGGTGCGCCTGCTCGTGCGCGCGGGCAAGGTGCCGGTCGTCGCGCCGGCGGAGTTCACCGATGCGATCACGGTGATCTCCGAGAAGGAGGCGCGCCGCGCGGCCAAGGCCGCCGCGAAGGCCGCGAAGCGGAGCCCGCTCACCGACGGCCAGAAGCGGATCGCGCTCGTCGGCGCCTACGCGTCGTTCGGGCTGTGCGGGCTGGCGGTGCTGGGCGGCCTGCTGCTGATCGTGCTGAGCTGAGCCGTGCGCCGCGCTGAACACGGCTGACACGCAGCCGCGCGGTCGATCCGCCGACACAGCTCGTTGCACGACAGACGTCGGTGCGTGTCGCGCGCAGCGAGCTGTCTCGGCATCCGGCCGCCGCCGTCTCGGCCGCCGCCGTCTCGGCGTCCGGCGCCCGGC
>JASGDZ010000076.1:0-12279 GCA_047606835.1 Microbacterium sp.
CACCGGGTGTGTGGCTGCGGCGCGGCGTCCGGTGGCCGGGTGGTGGAGCCGGCCCCGGTGGTTGAGTAGCCGGCGGAGCCGGCGTATCGAAACCCGGGTCGGTGTTTCACGTGAAACGGTCTCGGGGTCTCGGGGTCTCGGGATCTCGATACACCGCGCCTGCGGCGCGGTACTCGATCACCGGGTGTGTGGCGGCGGCGCGGTACTCGATCAGCGGGTGTGTGCTTCGGATGCACGGGTGCGCGGTGATCGAGAAGCGGCAGCGGGCCGCGTATCGAAAGCCATCGGTCGACTACCCTGGAGGGGGCGTCGCACGAACGAGCAGGAGTCACAGTGCAGGAATCGGAGAATGCGAAGCCTCCCGCACCCTCCTCTCTCGAAGACACCCCGCTCGCGCGGGAGATCGCGGATCTCACAACGCGCCGCCGTGCGCTCGAGGCGGTCAGCATCGCCTTCTCTGGCCGCACGCGCGTGCTCACGGTCTCGAACCAGAAGGGCGGGGTCGGCAAGACCACGACGACGGTCAACATCGCGGCAGCGCTCGCCGCGTTGGGCGCGAAGGTGCTCGTGATCGACCTGGATCCGCAGGGAAACGCGTCTACGGCGCTCGGCATCCCCCACTCCGCCGAGACACCCAGCGTCTATGACGTGCTGATCGACGAGTTCCCGCTGGCCGATGTCATCCAGACGAGCCCCGAGTCCCCCAACCTGCTCTGCGCGCCCAGCACGATCCACCTGGCCGGCGCGGAGATCGAGCTGGTCTCGCAGGTCGCACGCGAGCACCGCCTGCGTACGGCTGTGGACGCGCATCTCGCGAACCTGCGCGATCCCCTCGACTTCGTGATCGTGGACTGTCCGCCCTCGCTCGGCCTGCTGACGATCAACGCGTTCACCGCGGCAGACGAGGTGTTCATCCCGATCCAGTGCGAGTACTACGCCCTCGAAGGGCTCAGTCAGCTGCTCGGCAGCGTGCGAATGATCCAGAAGCACCTGAATCCGCGTCTGCGCGTCTCGACGATCCTGCTCACGATGTTCGACGGTCGCACGAACCTTGCCCAGCAGGTCGCACAGGAAGTGCGCACCCACTTCCCGGGAGAGGTCATGCGCACCGTCATCCCGCGATCCGTCCGTGTCTCCGAGGCGCCGAGCTTCGGGCAGACCGTCATCGCCTACGATGGGCACTCGGCCGGGGCGATCGCCTACCGAGAGGCCGCGGTGGAGCTCGTCCGCCGCGGAGAACGAGCACTTGAGCACGGCGAGGGGAACCGCTGATGGCGAAACGCACAGGATTGGGCCGCGGCATCGGGGCACTCATCCCCACGACGGACCAGAGCGAGTCACGCCCGGCCGACGTCTTCTTCAGCGGGTCGCCCATCCTCGCGGAACCGACATCGAACGACGACGCCGTGGGGAAAGAGGAGCTGCTGGCGGTGCCCGGCACGCGGCTCATTCACCTCGACCCGAGGAGCATCGTCCCGAATCCGCGCCAGCCGCGCACGGTCTTCGACGAAGACGACCTCGCAGAGCTCGTCCACTCCGTGCGCGAGTTCGGCGTGCTGCAGCCGGTCGTGGTGCGCACGAACGACGACGGCGACTACGAGCTCGTCATGGGCGAGCGGCGCACCAGGGCCGCGCGGGAGGCCGGGCTCGACTCCATCCCCGCGATCGTCCGCGACACGTCCGACGAGCACCTCCTCCGTGACGCCCTGTTGGAGAACCTCCACCGCTCGCAGCTGAACCCGCTGGAAGAGGCCTCCGCCTACCAGCAGCTGCTCGAGGACTTCGGCATCACCCAGGAGGAGCTCGCGACGCGGATCGGCCGCTCCCGCCCGCAGATCAGCAACACCATCCGACTGCTCAAGCTGCCGATCCCGGTGCAGCAGCGGGTGGCTGCGGGGGTGCTCAGCGCCGGTCACGCACGCGCGATCCTGTCGCTCGACGATGCCGAGGCGATGCAGAGACTCGCCGACAAGATCGTGAACGAAGACCTCTCGGTGCGCGCGGCCGAGGCGGCGGCGAAAGGCGGGGATGTCGGTGGCCGCCGCCTGCCGAAGCCTCAGGCCGGCGCACGTCGTGGTCACCTCGACGAGGTCGCCGAACGCCTGGGAGACCGGCTCAACACCCGCGTGAAGATCTCTCTTTCGGCTAGAAAAGGGCAGATTAACATTGATTTCGCGACAATCGGCGACCTCAACCGCATCCTGACCGAACTGGGCGAGCCAGGTTACGGGCAGGGCTGATCGCGCGCGATCCGGCTGCGCGCGTCGTACGCTGAGGAGATGACCGAGCCCGACGTGCCGCTGCGGCGCCGTGCGAGCCTCGAAGTGTTGCGCGCCGAGGCCGCGGACGAGCGGGACGTCCTCGTGCTGGAGCGGCTGCGGCGCGGCGAGGATCCGTGGGAGTTCATGGAGGACCTGCCCACGGTCGACGAGCTCGTCGTGCTCACACTCCGCGGAGAGCTCATCGCGGCAGGCGGCGGGGTGCGGCCCACGCGCACCGCGCACTTCCGCATGCTGCGACAGATCGCGCTGGAGTACCCGCCGCTCACGCGCGCCGTGTGGCGGATCCTCGGCGACACGGAGGCGCATCGCACGTGGGACGCGTCGGTGCGCACGACAGAGGCATCATGAGATTCATGCCTTAAGAGGCATGCTTTCGAAAAACCCCAGGTCGAGCCGCTATGCGAGGTACGGCGCGAGGTCCTGCTCGAGCGCGAACTTCGGCTTGGCGCCGATGATCGTCTTCTCGACCTCGCCCTTGTTGAACACCTTCATCGCCGGGATCGAGGTGACCTGGTACTTCATCGCGAGGTCGGGGTTCTCGTCGACGTTGAGCTTCAGGATCGTGATCTTGTCGGCGTGCTCGGTCTGGATCTCGTCGAGCACCGGCGCGACCATGCGGCACGGTCCGCACCACGCGGCCCAGAAGTCCACGAGGACGGGCCCCTCGGCCTCCAGCACGTCCTGCTGGAAAGTGGCGGATGTGGTCGCCTTGGCGGTCATGTCAACTCCTTGTCTTCGGGCGGTCCGGAAGTGCGTCTGTTCCTGCAACGCGCGCGGCGCGAACAATGTTCCTCAGGCGGCGTCCGCCTCGGTCAGGTCGCCGTCGACAGGTGCCGTCGCCTCGCCCAGGGCGGCGAGGTGGTGCTCGGCGTCGAGCGCAGCCACCGTGCCGCTCGCCGCCGCGGTGACGGCCTGGCGATACGTGGGGTCGACGACATCCCCCGCCGCGAAAACGCCGGGAAGCGACGTGCGGGACGAGCGGCCGTCGACCTTGATCGTGCCCTCCGGCGTGAGCTCGAGCTGGCCGTGCACGAGATGCACCCTCGGGTCGTTGCCCACCGCGACGAACACCCCGTCGAGGGCGAGCTCGCGCTCGGTGCCGTCGACGGTGTCGCGCAGACGGATGCCGGTGACCGCGTCGTCGCCGAGGATGTCGGCGACCTCTGCGTTCCAGACGAACTCGATCTTGTCGTTCGCGAAGGCGCGCTCCTGCATGATCTTCGAGGCGCGCAGGCTGTCGCGGCGGTGCACGACGTACACCTTCGACGCGAATCGGGTGAGGAACGTCGCCTCCTCCATGGCCGAGTCGCCGCCGCCGATCACGGCGATGACGCGCTCGCGGAAGAAGAACCCGTCGCACGTCGCGCACCACGAGACGCCGTGGCCGGAGAGGCGTTCCTCGCCCGGGACGCCGAGCTTGCGATAGGCGGAGCCGGTCGCGACGATCACGACCTCGGCCTCGTGCGTCGCGCCGCTGCCGAGCGTCACCCGCTTCGGATGCGCGGCGAGCTCGAGGGAGACGACGTCGTCGTACAGCACCTCCGCGCCGAAGCGCTCGGCCTGGGCGTGCAGCTTCTCCATCAGCTCCGGTCCCTGCACGCCGTCGGGGAAGCCCGGGAAGTTCTCGACATCCGTCGTGTTCATGAGCTCGCCGCCGGCTTCGACCGAACTGGCCACGACGAGCGGCTCCAGGTTGGCGCGGGCGGCGTAGATCGCCGCGGTGTAGCCCGCGGGTCCGGATCCGACGATGATGACCTGACGCACAGCGAGTGCCCCTTCCGTGTCCGAGAGCCTCAACACATGGTAGCCGCGCCGCATTCCGTCGCCGTCTTATGCAGCCGCACGAGGTGGTGGTGCCCACCATCTCGGCGGCGGGGAGAGTCAGCGCCGGGGGACGAGGCGGCGGAGCACGCCGAACACCGGGGTCAGCTCGGGGGCGCGCAGCGCGGCGAGCAGCGCGAGGTAGACCGCCGCGACCACCGCCGCGATGACGGCCGCGCCCGCGGCGCCGAGCAGCTGCGACGACGCGGTCCACCCGTCGACGCCGCCGAACAGGAGGAACACGCCCCATCCCGCCAGACCTGCGGGGACGGCGGCGACGAGATACCGGGCGAGCGAGCGCATCCACACCCGCACGCGCAGCGCGCCCACGCGACGCCGCAGGAGCAGCGTCGCGAGGATCACCTGCACCAGGATCGAGATCGACTGGCCGAGGGCGACGCCGGCAGTGCGGATGTCGGGGGGCAGCGCGAGCGCGGCCCACGCGAGCCCCGCGGCGACGATCGACTGCACGAGGGTGAACACGAACGGCGTGCGCGTGTCGTCGTACGCGTAGAACGTGCGCTGCACGGTGAACAGGATGCCGATCGGGATGAGCCCGACGAGGAACCCGCCGAGCACGATCGCGGCCTGCACCGCCTCGTCCGCCGAGGTCGTGAACACGCGCGAGGCGGGCACCGCGGCCGCGGCGATCGCCGCCGTCGACAGCACGACGAGGAGTGTGATCGATCGCACGCTCGCGCCGACGTCGCGCGGCACCTCCTCGGGCCGGCCGGCGGCCACGTGCTCGCTCAGCCGGGTGAAGTACGGCGTCCCGATCGAGAGCGCGATGATCGAGTAGGGGAGGATGAAGATCAGCCCCGCGCTCATCGCGATCTGGATGCCGGTCTGGCCCTCTCCCGAAGTGGTCGAATACACCTGCGTTTGCACGAGCGCGGCGAGCTGGGTGACGAGCACCATGAGGAAGGTCCAGCCCGCGAGCCGGCCGATGTCGCCGAGCCCCATCCCGCGCCAGCGGAAGTCGGGTCGCAGCCGCGCGCCGGTGTGCCGCCAGAACGGCAGCAGCACCGCCGCCTGCAGCACGATGCCGAGCGTCGCGCTCGCGCCGACGACGGCGATCATCCCGGGCGACCACTCCTGCGCGCTGCGTGTGCCCCCGCCGAACAGCACGATGAACACGACGAAGCCGGCGATCGAGACGACGTTGTTGACGATCGGCGCCCACGTGAAGGGTCCGAACACCTTGCGCGCGTTGAGCGTCTCGCCGATGAGCGCGTACAGCCCGTAGAAGAGGATCTGCGGCAGGCACCAGTACGCGAACGCGACCGCCAGGTCGGACTGCGCCGTGTCGAACGCCGGCGCGTAGGCGTGCACGAGCAGCGGCGCGCACGCGACCGCGACCGCCGTGACGACGAGCAGCACAGCGAACCCGAGAGTGAAGAGCTTGGAGACGAACGCCGAGCCGCCGTCATCCGCCCGGCTCGCCTTCACGATCTGCGGCACGACGACCGCCGTGAGGATGCCGGTCGACACGATCATGTAGATCGTGTTCGGCAGCTGGTTCGCCACCGCGAACATGTTCGCCGAACCCGACGCGCCGATCGCCGAGACGAGCACGATCGAGCGCAGCAGGCCGGTGACGCGCGAGACGAGCGTGCCGGCGCCGATGAGCACACTGGCCCTGCCGACGCCGCTCACCGCGCCGCCTCGTCCTCGCCGGCGTCCGCCTCGCCCGCCTCGGACGTCGAGGCATCCGCGCTGCGCGCCCGGCGCAGGCGCAGCACCGTGCGCACGAGACCCAGGCCGACGAAGCCCCCCACGAGCGCGAGCACGATCGCGACGCCGATGCCTTCCCACTCGGCGCGGACGCTGACCTCGGCGAACTGCGACGAGCCGATCGTGACGCCCGTGGGACTGCGCAGCTGGAGCTCGACGGTGACGTCGCCGTTGCTCAGGCGCGCCCGCACCGGCACGCCCACCCGGGTGTTGCTGAGCGCGGTGGCATCCTCGATCGGCGTCGTGCGCTGCACGTCGAGCCGCAGGTCGTCGGGCGTGGCCCACAGCACGAGGTTGATCGGGTACGCGAGCTCGTTGCGCACCCAGTAGCGCAGCGACGCGTCCGACGTCGCCAGGTTGACCGATGTCGGCGGGAGGATCGACACCGCGCCGAGCGTGGCCTCGGTGGCCTGTCGGTGCGCGGAGACGGCCGCGGACCAGTCGACCGCGGGCGAGACCCACGCGGCACCCAGCAGCTGCAGCATCGACGCGCGCTCGCGGGCCGTGAGCTGGGACGGGTCGCTGAGGATCGTCGCGAAGGCGGCGATGTCCTGTTCGTCGTCGAAGAGGGCGGAGGTGCGCGTCACGCGCTGCGGATCGACCTCGGCTCCCTCGATCTCGACGTCGTTCGACGCCGCGCGCTCGAAGTCGCCGAGCAACGCGGGTCGCGTGGTCGTGAGCGCGTCTGCGGCGCGGATGGCGGAAGCCAGCGCGACACGGGAGCGTTCTGCGGCGCGGTCCACCGTCACGAGCACGGGCGTGTCGCCCGCCGCCTGCGTCGCGATCGCGAGCAGAGCGGTCGCCGCCGCGAGCGGCCGCCCGCGCAGCACGCTCTCGTCGGTCAGCGACGCCTCCAGCAGGGCCGCCGAGACCGCCGAGTCGTATACGAGCACGGCGGCGTCGCTCTCGCCCACCGCGCCGCGCGCGGGCACGACGGTCTCGGCCGCTCCCGACGTCGTGGCGGAGGGGATGAGGGTGAACACCGTCTCGTCGTCGGACGCGGTCGCGGCGAGCGCCTCGACCGTCGCCGTGTCCGCGGATCCGGCCACCGGCCAGTACACGCCGGAGCGGCCGCCGCCGATGTCGAGCAGGGTCTGCAGGTCGGGGAGCTCCGTCTCGACGGGGGCGGTCGTCTCCTGCGCGGTGGGCTCGGGCGTGGGCTCCGGCGTCGGCTCAGGCGTGGGGGTGGGAGTCGGGAAGTCCGTCGCGGTCAGATACGGGGCGAGCGTCTCGGGCTGCAGCGGCTGCGACGCGCCCGCCGCGAGCTGGGTCGCGACGTCGGCGTCGCCGAACTGGAGCGCGAAGCGGTCGTTCGGAAGCGACTCCAGCCGGGTCAGCCACTGCGTCGCCGTCTCCGGCGCGGCGTCGCCGAGAGCGCGGATCGACGCCGGGATGGCGGGGTCGACGGCGAGGATCGCGGTGGTGCCTGAGACCGCGTCGATCGCGTTGTCGAGCGACCCGGTCGGAGCGGTGAGGGCGGTCAGCTGGTCGGCGTCGAGCAGTCCGGCCTCCAGCGGCCCGGCGGTGATCGGCACCACGACCCCCACCGGCGTCGTCGCTCCCGTCGTGCGCGGAATGACGACGGCGCTCGTCGACACGAGCACCGTGCCGGTGCGGTCGTACCGCGCGATCAGGGGATAGACGCCGGGGTCGCGGTCGCGCAGCGCCGGGTCGTCTGAGGCCACCACGACGCCCACCGTGGCCGTGTCGTGCGCGTCCACCGCGCCGACGGAGGACTCGGCCACCACGACGGTGTCGAAGAGCGAGGCGTCGCCGCCGAGCCACGCCTCGAGCGCCGCGCGATCGGTGATCGCCGTCTTGCCCAGCTCGAGTCGGAGCGTTCCGGGCACCGTGGGCAGCTCGGTGTCGTTCGTCACGGTCAGCGATGCGCCGAGCGAGCTGCCGTCGGCGACGATGCCGCCGCCGACCGGCGAGAGCGTGAAGAGCACCTCCGCGGGCTCGGCGGTCGCCTCCGGGCTCGGCGTGGGGCTCGGCGTGGTCGCCGCGACGGCCGCGCCGCCGCCGAGGAGCGTCACGAGCGCCACCGTGGCCGCGGCGAGGAGGCGCGCGGGCATCCATCGTCGGGGGCGTCGGGGGCGCTCGCCGGTCGTCGCCGTGTCGGCGAAGCGGCGTGCGGTCATGCCCGAAGAGGGGGAGGTTGCGGTCATCTGGCGTTCTGCTCCGGTGCGATTCACGACCGCACGATCGGCTCGATTCTACGGTCCCCTCCCTTGGCCGACCCTGAGGACACCGCCCCGATGCGAAGCGCCGGGCCAGCCGACGATTGAATGGGTTGGTGAGTTCCCGACCCGCCGAGCTGCCGAACCCCGAGCCCGCGCTGTGCCGCGCGCTCGCCGACGACCTGGGGGCCGTGGGCTTCACGGCATCCGCGCTGCGCCTCGCGTGGGGCGCGTCCGCCGACGACGCGACCGCCCGCGGGCTGCGCGCCCCGGCACTTCGCGCCCTGGCCGGTCGGCGCGACGCGCTCGCGGTGCTCGGCCGGCTGCTCGCGCTCGGGGTCGCGCAGCCGGAGCAGGACGTGGATGCCGCGCTCGAGCGCTGCGGTTCCGCCGGCCTCGCCGCGCTGGGCCTGGGCGTGGTCGCGGGCGGAGTCGTCGTGCCGACGGCCCTCGTGCGCGCGCAGCCGTTCGCCGACGCCGACGGGGCCGGCCACTGGTGGATCGCGAGCGATCTCGACGAGACGGCTCTCGGCGGCCCGCTTCCCCACGATCACGTGCTCGGCGTCGGCGGGGCATCGCTCACCCTCGCCGCGCTGCAGCTGCCGACGCCCGCGAGCCGTGTGCTCGACGTCGGCACGGGATGCGGCATCCAGGCGTTGCGGGCGCGGCGCGACGCGCCCGTCGTCGTCGCGACGGACGTCTCCGAACGCGCCCTGCGCTTCACGCGGCTGAACGCGCTGCTCAACGGCGTCGACGGCATCCAGACCCGGCTCGGGAGCCTGTTCGAGCCCGTCTCGGGCGAACGGTTCGATCGCGTGGTGTCGAATCCGCCGTTCGTCATCACTCCGCGCACGGCGGGCGTGCCCGTCTACGAGTACCGCGACGGGGGCCTTGAGGGCGACGACCTCGTCGCCGCGTTCGTGCGGGGCGTGGGCGCGGTGCTGGAGCCCGGCGGCATCGCGCAGCTGCTCGGCAACTGGGAGACGCGCGACGGCGTGCCGGGGCTCGACCGCGTGCGCGAATGGGTCGCGCAGTCGCCCGTCGCGCTGGACGCGTGGGTCGTGGAGCGCGAGGTGCTCGACCCGATCGCGTACGCGGAGCTGTGGATCCGCGACGGCGGCACCGCCCCCGGAAGCGCCGGCTACGCGGGGCTCGTCGACGCGTGGCTCGACGACTTCGCCCGGCGCGGGGTCACCCAGGTGGGGTTCGGGTACGTGCTGCTGCGGCGGCCGAGTGCGGGGCCGCCGACGCTGGCGAGGTACGAGAGCGCGCCGCAGCCGGTCGAGCAGGCAGGGCTCGGTGCGCACGTCGCCGCGGCCCTCGCCGCCCACGACCGGCTGGCGCTGCTCGACGACGCCGGGCTCGCGGCATCCGTGCTCGTCGTCGCGCCGGACGTGACCGAGGCCCGCCACCACCTGCCCGGCGCGGAGGACCCGACCGTGATCGAGCTGCGCCAGGGCGGCGGGCTCGGCCGCGCGCTGTCGGTCGACCCGGCGCTCGCGGCGCTCGTCGGAGCGTGCGATGGCGACCTCGCCGTCGGAGCGCTCGTCGACGCGATCGCCGAGCTGATGGACGTGGATGCCGCGGCGCTGCGCGCCGACCTCCTGCCGCGCGTGCGGGAGCTGGTGTTCACCGGGTTCCTCCGCTTCGCCGCGTAGGCTCGTGCGCATGCTCAACATGGCCGAGGGCGTCGCGCGCCTGGGGGCGCTCGCGGCATCGCCGCCCGTCGCGGCGCTCGCCGAGGCGTTCGCGGCCGCGGGCCGCGAGCTGGCGATCGTCGGCGGGCCGGTGCGCGACGCCCTGCTCGGCCGCGACACCCACGACCTCGACTTCACGACCGACGCACCTCCCGACGAGATCCTCGCGATCGTGAAGCCGCTGAGCACGGCGCACTGGGACATCGGTCGCGCCTTCGGCACGATCGGCGCGCGGATCGACGGCGACCAGGTCGAGGTCACGACCTACCGCGCCGACAGCTACGACGGTGCGACCCGCAAGCCGACGGTCGAGTTCGGCGACACCCTCGACGGCGACCTCGTGCGCCGCGACTTCACCGTCAACGCGATGGCGCTGCGGGTTCCGTCGCTCCGGCTCGTCGACCCGACCGGCGGGGTCGACGACCTCGTGCGCGGCGTGCTGCGCACCCCCGGCGACCCGCACGTGAGCTTCGGCGACGATCCGCTGCGGATGCTGCGCGCCGCCCGCTTCGCGTCGCAGCTGGAGTTCGAGGTCGAGCCCGGCACGGTCTCCGCCATCGCCGAGCTGCGCGACACGCTGCGCATCGTGAGCGCCGAGCGCGTGCAGGCCGAGCTCGTGCGGCTGCTGCAGACCGAAGACCCGGTGCGCGGCATCCGGCTGCTCGTGGACACCGGCCTCGTCGACGAGTTCCTGCCCGAGATCTCCGCGCTGCGGCTCGAGGTCGACGAGCACCACCACCACAAGGACGTCTACGAGCACTCCCTGACGGTGCTGCGGCAGGCGATCGACCTGGAGCACGCGCGTCACCCCGGCGCGGCGCCCGACGTGCCGCTGCGGCTGGCCGCGCTGCTGCACGACATCGGCAAGCCCGCCACCCGCCGCCTCGAGCCCGGCGGAGCGGTGACGTTCCACCACCACGACGTGAAGGGCGCGCGTCTGGCGCGCAAGCGCCTGCAGGCGCTGCGGTTCGACGCGGCGACCATCGACAGCGTCGCCACGCTCATCGAGCTGCACCTGCGCTTCTTCGGGTACGCCGAGGGCGCGTGGACCGACTCGGCGGTGCGGCGGTACGTGCGCGACGCCGGCGACGAGCTGGAGCGCCTGCACGTCCTCACGCGCGCCGACGTGACCACGCGCAACCGCCGCAAGGCCGCGCGCCTCGCCGCCGCGTACGACGACATCGAGCGGCGCATCGCCGAACTCGCCGAGCGGGAGCAGCTCGACGCGATGCGCCCCGAGCTCGACGGCAACCGCATCCAGGAGGTGCTCGGCATCCCTCCCGGTCGCGAGGTCGGCGAGGCCTACCGGTTCCTCCTCGACCTGCGCCTCGACGAGGGCGTGATCGGCGAGGAGGAGGCCGAGCGGCGCCTGCGCGCGTGGTGGGCCGCCCGGCCCTGACCGCGCCTGACCGCGCCAGGCCGGGCAGGAGGCGGGCGACCTGCCAGGATGGGTGCCATGAGCAGCATCCCGCCCAGCCCCGAGCTGGTCGCGCTCGCCGAGGCGCACGGCATCGCAGCCGAGTACTGGTCCTTCTACGGCGAGCGGGTCTCGGTCGACGACGAGACGCTGCGGGCGGTGCTGCGCTCGATGGGCGTCGATCCGCGCTCCGACGCCGACGTCACGCGGCTCCTCGCCGCCGTGCACGACGGCCCGTGGCGGCAGCTCGTGCCGCCGTCGCTCGTGGTGCGAGAGCGGGGCGGCGAGCTCGCCATCCACGTCGCGGACGGGCACGACGTCCACCTCGCCGTCGAGCTCGAAGACGGTGGATGGCGCGAGCTCGCCGTGCCCGACCAGGAGCCGCAGACGCGGCTCCTGGACGGCGTCGCGTACTGGGCCGTGCGGGTCCCGCTGCCCGACGACCTGCCGCTCGGCTGGCACACCGTGCACGCGCGGGAGCTGCCGTTCGGGTCCGACGAGCCGCGCCGCACGGCGACCTGCGTGCTCGTCGTCACCCCCGACCGGATCCCCGACCCGCCTGCGCGGCCGGCCAACCGCGGCCGCGCGTGGGGGCTCATGGCGCAGCTCTACTCGGTGCGCTCGCGCGCCTCGTGGGGCATGGGCGACTTCGCCGACCTCGCCGACCTCGCCGCGATCGCCGGGGCACAGGGCGCCGACTTCCTGCTCATCAACCCCGTGCACGCCGCCGAGGTGACCGTGCCGATCGAGCCGTCGCCGTACCTGCCCGCGACGCGGCGCTTCCTCGCCCCGCTGTACGTGCGCCCCGACGACATCCGCGAGGCCGCGTACCTCCCGGCCGCCGGGCGCGCGCTCGTCGAGCGCCTGCGCGAGCCGGTGGCCGCCGCAGACACCGATCCCGCCCGCATCGACCGCGACGCGGTGTGGACGGCCAAGCGCCCCGCGCTGGAGGCGATCTTCGCCGTGCCGCGGTCGGCGGGCCGCGAGGCCGAGCTGCGCGCGTTCGCCCGCGCCGGCGGACAGCCGCTCGCCGACTTCGCCCTGTGGTGCGCGCTCGAGGAGCACTACGACGGCGCCGAGCGCCCCGCCGAGGCGGACGACATCGACTCGCCGCTGGTCGCCGCGCTGCGCGAAGAGCTCGCTGATCG
>JASGDZ010000077.1:0-7878 GCA_047606835.1 Microbacterium sp.
CGCGGCGCCGGCAGCAGTCGAGCCGCCCGCCGCGGTCGGGGTGGCCGAAGCCGCCGCCGAGCCCGCAGCGACGGCTGTGCAGCCCGCAGCGACGGCTGTGCAGCCCGCCGCCGGACCCGCGGCATCCGCGCCCGTCGCCGCGGCGCTCTCCTCCGAGCCGCTCCCGTTCCCGCGGACCGTCCACCTCACGCCGGGCGCGCGGGCGTGGAACGCGCAGCGCGTGGCGCGGCAGGGCAAGGGCCCGGTCTCAGCGCCCGAGCCGGTGCGGCACGGCCCGTTCACGCCGCTGCAGTGGGTCGGTGCCGTCCTGGTCGCGGGCGGGGGGCTGCTGGTCGCGGCCGGCATGGCCGTGCTCGCGGTGCGCTGGTTCCTCAGCCTGGAGTTCATGCGGGAGTTCCTGGTCGCCTTCCCGGGCGAATATCACCTCCCCGCATCGGCGCCCGTCGGCATCCCGGCGTGGCTGGGCTGGCAGCACTTCTTCAACGTGTTCCTGATGGTGCTGATCATCCGCTCCGGCCTTCAGGTGCGGCACGTGAAGCGGCCGCCCGCGTTCTGGTCGCCGCGGCGCAACCCGAAGCGCAAGATCAGCCTGTCGCTGTGGTTCCACCAGTCGCTCGACATCCTGTGGCTGGTCAACGGCGTGATCTTCGTGGTGCTGCTGTTCGCGACCGGGCAGTGGATGCGGCTCGTCCCCACCAGCTGGGAGGTGTTCCCCAACGCGCTCTCCGCGGCGCTGCAGTACGTGTCGCTGGACTGGCCGACCGAGAACGGGTGGGTGAACTACAACAGCCTGCAGCAGCTCGCGTACTTCACGACCGTGTTCGTCGCCGCGCCGCTCGCCGCGCTCACGGGGGTGCGGATGTCGGGGGTGTGGCCGAAGGACGCGGCCGGGCTGAACCGGGCCTACCCCGTGGAGTGGGCCCGCGCGGTGCACTTCCCGGTGATGATCTACTTCTGCCTGTTCATCCTGGTGCACGTCACGCTGGTGTTCGCGACCGGGGCGCTGCGCAACCTGAACCACATGTACGCGGCACAAGGCTCCACCGATCCCACCGCGTACACGCAGAACTGGACCGGGTTCTGGATCTTCGTCGCCTCGCTCGCGGTCGTCGCCGGGGCGTGGGTCGCCGCCCGCCCCCTCGTCCTCGCCCCCATCGCCAAGCTCTTCGGCACCGTCAGCAGCAGATGACGGCGAACGGGGAGGTGTGGACGACGCAGGTATCGCGTCTGCTCGCACCCAATCCCGGCGTCATGACGCTCGACGGCACGAACACCCTCGTCATCCGGCGTCCCGGCTCACCGCGCGCGGTCGTCGTCGACCCCGGTCCCCTCGTCGCGTCGCACGTCGCCCGCATCCAGGCCCAGGACGGCATCGAGCTCGTCCTGCTCACCCATCACCACGTCGACCACACCGAGTCCGCCGCCCGCGTGCACGAGCTGACCGGCGCGCCGGTGCGGGCGGCCGACGACGCGCTGTGCATCGGCGCCCCGCCGCTGCGCGACGGCGAGCGGGTGGATGCCGGCGGCACCGCGATCGAGGTGATCGCCACCCCCGGGCACACGTCTGACTCGGTCTGCTTCGCCCTTCCCGACGACCGGACCGCCGCGGGCGGCGGGGCAGGCTCGATCCTCACCGGCGACACGATCCTGGGGCGCGGGTCGACCGTCATCGCCCCGACCGGGGCGCTCGGCGACTACCTGGCGTCGCTGGAGCGCCTGCGGCGGCGGGGCGGGGCGACCGTGCTCCCCGGGCACGGCGACGTCATCGCGCGCCTCGACGTCGTCTGCTCCGAGCAGCTCGCGCACCGGCACGCGCGGCTGGCCGCGATCCGTGCGCTCCTGGAGCGCGAGGGCGTGGCGCCGTCGACGCGGCCCGAGGTCGTCCGCTTCGTGACCGACACCGTCTACGCCGACACGAGCCCCGAGGTGCGCGCGGCGGCCGAGCTGTCGGTGGCGGCACAGCTCGAGCATCTCGCGGCATCCGGGGGATAACCCGAAGGAATCCTCCGGCTGCCCCGGGCGCGCCGGCGGGATGCCGCGGCCTACCGTGGAGGCATGACCACCGCCCCGCCCGCCGTGCGCGTCGCCTCGCCATTGCGCGTCGCCGGCGCCATCGCGCAGCTCGCCGCGCTCGCCGCGATCGGCCCCGTCCTGTTCGCCGGCCTCGTCGCGATCGGCGCGACGGGCGTCGGGCTCGTGCCCGTGCTCGGCGTCGGGTTCCTGCTGCTGCTCGTGTTCGTCTACGGCCTCTACGCACTGTCGTGGCTGGAGCACGCGCGCATCGAGGGGCTCTACGGCTTCGGCATGGCGCTGCCGCGGCCTCGCCGCAGCGGCCGGCCCGGCTTCGGCGGCTGGCTGCGCACCGTGTGGCAGCAGCTCATCGATCCCACCGCGTGGCGCGGGGTCGCCAGCGCGGCGATCTCCACGATCCTGGGCTTCGTCGCTCTCGCCCTCGTGGCGGGCTTCGCCGAGGGGATCGCGCTGTGCTTCGCGCCGCTGTACGCGGTGTCGGGCGAGGTGCGCGTGTTCGGCACCGGCCTGGAGCTGCCCGTCGCCTGGGCGATCCCGCTCGGCGTCGTGCAGATCGTGGTGGGCGGTGCCGGCGCGATCGGCGTGGGAATCCTGCACGGCGTGCTGGCGCGGGCGATCCTCGTGCCGTCGCGGGAGGCGCAGCTGGCGGAGGAGGCTCGCACCTCGACGGCGCGGCGCGACGGCGCGGTGCGCGCGGCCGACGTCGAGCGCACCCGCATCGAGCGCGACCTGCACGACGGCGTGCAGCCGCGGCTGGTGTCGGTCGGCATGACGCTGGGGCTCGCGCAGCAGAAGCTGGACAGCGATCCGGATGCCGCTAAGGCCCTCATCGCCGAGGCGCACACCTCGACGAAGGCCGCGATCACGGAGCTGCGGCAGCTGGCCCGCGGCATCCACGCCTCTGTGCTCGACGACCGCGGACTCGACGCCGCGCTGTCCGCCCTCGCCGCGCGGTCGCACACACCGGTGCAGCTGGACGTGCGGCTCGACGGGCGCTGCAGCCGCGAGGCGGAGGCGGCCGTGTACTTCGCGATCGCGGAGTCGCTCACGAACGCCGCCAAGCATGCGCGCGCCGGTCAGACGCGGGTCGTCGTGCGGCGTCGCGACGACGGCACCCTGTGGGCCCGCGTCGAGGACGACGGCGTCGGGGGCGCCGCGGTCGTGGCAGGCGGCGGGCTCGACGGCATCACGAACCGCGTGCTCGCCGCCGGCGGCAGGGCGCGCCTGGAGAGCCCTGTCGGCGGGCCGACGAGCCTGGAGGTGAGCGTCCCGTGCGCATCCTGATCTGCGAGGACTCGACGCTCTTGCGCGAGGGGCTCGTGCGCCTGCGGCGGACGCCGGCCACGCCGTCGTCGCCGCGCTCCCCGACGCCGTCGACCTCGGCACCGCCGTCGGAGAGACGACCCCCGACCTGTGCGTCCTCGACGTGCGGCTGCCGCCCACGTGGACAGACGAGGGCATCCGCGCCGCGCTGCGGCTGCGCGCCGACCATCCCGGCCTCGCGGTGCTCGTGCTGTCGCAGTACGTCGAGGAGCGCTACGCCGCCGACCTCATCGCCGGCAACGCCGACGCGTTCGGCTATCTCCTCAAGGACCGGGTGATGGATGTCGCCGACTTCGTCGACGCCGTCGAGCGCATCCGCGCCGGCGCGACGGTTCTCGACCCGGAGGTCGTCGCGCAGCTGCTGAACCGGCGCAGCCGGGACGAGCGGATGAAGCGCCTCACCGACCGTGAACGGGCCGTGCTCGCGCTCATCGCCGAGGGGCGCTCGAACCAGGCGATCGCCCGTGCGCTGTTCATCAGCGAGGGCAGTGTCGAAAAGCACGTCACCGCCGTGTTCCACAAGCTCGGCCTCGAGCCCGACGAGTCGGGCAACCGGCGGGTGCTCGCCGCCCTCGCACACCTCGAGCACGGCGGTCAGTCCGCCCAGCAGGGCCAGACCGGCCCCACACAGACGGGAACGAACCGATGACCACGACCCTCGCCGCTGCGCCGGTGTCGCCGGCATCCCCGCAGGCGCCGCGCGACTCCTCTGCCGCCGCCCGCGTCGTGGCGGTCCTCGCGATCGTGCTCGGCGCCCTCGTCGTGCTGGGCACGGCGTTCAGCGCCGTCGGCTCGACTGTCGCGTCGTCGCTCGTGCACACCGAGACCCGTTCCCTCGCGGGTGCGCGCTTCGACGCGCTGGACGTCGATCTTCAGGCGGGCTCCCTCGCCGTCGTCTTCGTGGAGGGGCAGGATGCGCCGGAGCTCGAGGTGACCGGCAGGGCAGGGGCCGACGACTGGACCATCTCGGTCGACGAGGGCACGCTGCACGTCGCGTCGCCGGACGGGCCGTTCGGTCCCGGCTGGTGGTTCGGCGGCGCGGGCCGCGCCGTGCTGCGCCTGCCCGCGACGGCGCAGGGAGCTCTGGGCGCCGACTTCGACGTCTCGGCGGGCAGGCTCACCGTGTCGGGCGACATCGCCGACCTCGACGTGACGCTGAGCGCCGGTTCCGCCAAGCTCGTCGTCGGCGACGTGCGCACCGCGACGCTCGCGGTGAGCGCCGGCGCGTTGACGTCGCGCTTCACCGGCTCGCAGCCGACGTCGATCGTCGCCGACGTGAGCGCGGGCTCGCTCACGATGCGCGTGCCCGACGGCGCGTACGACATCCGCTCCGACGTGTCGGCCGGCGGCTTCGACAGCCGCGTCGCGTCGACCCCGGGGGCGAGCAGCACGATCGACGTGCAGCTGTCGGCCGGGCACGTCACGCTGCGCTGAGCGCCCGCCATGCGCAAAAGAGCGGAGATGTGCAGGATGACGGACCGCAGCGCGCCGCGGCATCCGCAATCCTGCACATCTCCGCGATTCTGCACGCGGTGACGAGAATCTATTGACGCGCGTTAGTGGAGGGGGTAGCTTGATCTCGCGCGAGTAGTGACGCGCGTTAGTAGACAAAGGAGTCCAGGTGCCCGCCGCACGTTCACGACCGGTCACGATGGCCGATGTCGCGCGCGAAGCGGGCGTCAGCCGCACGGCCGTCTCCCTCGTGCTCAACGAGCGCGAGGACGTCGCGATCCCCGCCCCCACGCGCGAGCGGATCGTCGAAGCGGCCACCGCCCTCGGATACCGCCCCAACGCGGCCGCACGCGGCCTGGCGCGCCAGCGCAGCGGCTGGTTCGGACTCGTCACCGAGATCGTGACGGCCCCCTACGCGGTGGACGTCATCCGCGGTGCCCAGCAGCGCGCGTGGGCGGACGAGCGCTTCCTCCTCATCGCGCCCAGCGAGGACGAGCTGACCATGGAGGCGGGAGCCATCGAGCGGTTGCTGGAGCAGCGGGTCGAGGGGCTCATCATCGCCGCCACGTGGCACCGTCCGATCGTCGTGCCGCCCAACGCGCACGACGTGCCGTGCGTGCTGGTGAACTGCTACGACGCGGACGGCGTGCTTCCGAGCATCGTCCCCGACGAGGTCGGGGGAGGTCGTACGGCCGCCCGAGCCCTGCTGGACGCCGGACACGATCGGATCGGGCACATCACGCTCGCGCGCGGCATCCCCGCCCAGGTCGGGCGGCTCGGCGGCTTCCGTGCGGAACTGGCGACCGAGGGCGTCGCCCTTGCGGACGACCTGATCGTCGAGGGCGACGGCAATGCCGAGAGCGGCTATCGCGGCGCGGCCGCGCTGCTCGACCGGCGCGACCGTCCCACCGCGATCTTCTGCGGCAATGACCGCATGGCCATGGGCGCGTACGACGCCGCGAAGGAGCGTGGGCTGTCGATCCCGCACGATCTGTCGATCGTCGGCTTCGACGACCAGGAGCTCCTTGCGGCCTACCTGCGCCCAGGTCTGACCACCGTCGCCCTCCCCTTCGAGGAGATGGGTGCGCGTGGGGTGAGCATGCTCACCTCATGGACAGCGGGCAGTGCGATCCCGGACCTCAAGGTCGAGATCGACTGCCCGCTGCACATTCGCTCGTCAGTCGGACTTGCACTCCGCTGACGCGCACAACCCCTGCACCGCTGGATAGTCAATGAAAGGGCAACTACATGCTAACCGGACGATCTCGTCGCGCCCGCGCGACGGCGACCCTCGCCGCGACCTTCGCCGCAGCACTGCTGCTGGGCGGATGCACCGCTTCGGAGGGGGGCGACGACAGTGGCAGTTCCACCGCGATGCTCACGATCCCTCGTGAGAACTCGCCGACCTTCACCGAGAACTTCAACCCGTTCGCGCCGACCTCCGCACCGATGAAGGAGGCGATCTACGAGTCGATGCTCATCTACAACCCCGCCGCCGGGAACACGGTGCCGTGGCTCGCGGAGTCGTGGGACACGAGCGAAGACGGACTCACCTACACCTTCCACCTGCGCGAGGGTGTGAAGTGGTCGGACGGCGAGCCGTTCGTCGCGCAGGACGTCGTGACGACCTTCGCGCTCCAGCGCGAGGTCTATTCCGACAGCTTCAGCTACGTCGACACCGTGACCGCCGTGGACGACCTCACCGTCGAGTTCGCGTTCAACGAGACCTTCTCGCCGGCGCTGTTCGAGATCGGACAGCAGATCATCCTTCCCGACCACATCTGGTCGGCCGAGGACGAACCGGCGGAGTTCGAGAACAAGACGCCGGTCGGCACGGGTCCCTACACCGAGGTCGCGAACTTCGGGGCCCAGTCGTTCGACCTGCTCCCCAACCCGAACTACTGGCAGCCCGACAAGCAGAAGATCGCCGGCATCCGCATGCTCGCGTTCGCCGACAACACCGCCGCGAACCTCGCCGCGATCAACGGCGACGTCGACTGGGCCTACCAGTACATCCCGGACGTCCAGACCGCGTTCGTCGACCGCGACCCGGAGCACCGCGTCTACTGGTTCCCGCCGACCGGCTCGATGATCAACTGGCAGCTGAACACCACGAAGGAGATGTTCAGCGATCCCGACGTGCGCAAGGCGCTCAGCATGGCGGTGGACCGCGAACAGGTCGTCAAGGTCGGCATGACCGACTACACGGTGCCGGCGGACTGCACGGGCCTGTCGGGCAGCTACGACTCCTGGCGCGACGCGTCGATCGCCGACAGCTGCACGTGGACCGTGCGCGATCTCGACGGGGCCGCAGAGCTGTTGGACGCCGCGGGCTACACACTCGGCGCCGACGGCACGCGTACGACGCCCGACGGCGAGCCGTTCGCGTTCGAGATCTCGGTGGGCGCCGGCTCGTCCGACTGGCTGTCGGTGGCGAACATCATCGCGCAGAACCTGGCCGACATCGGCGTGACGGCGACCGTGGACGCGCCGGACTGGGCCGCCGTCGTCGCCGGCTACGAGACCGGGGACTTCGACACAGGCATCGTGTGGAGCGACAACGCCGCCACCCCGTGGCACTACTACCGGATGATGATGGGGTCGGACACCGTGAAGCCGGTCGGAGAGCAGACGTTCTCCAACTATCACCGCTTCAGCGACTCGCGTGCCGATGACCTGCTCGACCAGTTCGCGGCCACCGCGGACGAGACCGAGCAGCACGACATCGTGAACCAGCTGCAGGCGATCTACGACGAGGACGCACCCGCCGTGCCGCTGTTCCCCGGCCCGGAGTGGGGCGCGTACACCGACGTGCACTTCACCGGCTGGCCGACCGAGGACAACCCGTACGCCACGCTGTCGGAGCGGTCGCCCACCACCGTGCTCGTCCTGACGAGTCTCGAGCCCGTCGAGTAGCACGCGCGAGGCTGCCGGGGCGGGTGCGCCCCGCCCCGGCAGCCGAGTCCACCTCGTCTGACGCAAAGGACCTGACATGCGATTCATCCTGCGCCGCCTCGGCTTCTACGCCGTGGCCTTCTGGGTGTCGATCACCCTCAACTTCCTCCTGCCCCG
>JASGDZ010000078.1:0-2875 GCA_047606835.1 Microbacterium sp.
GGTTCGAGAACGCCGAGGCGAACCTGGAGATCTCGGGGGGCCTGTTATCCACGCTCGCCGCGACGCTCGTGACGTCGCGGCTGCAGCGAGACCTCACCGACTCGACCACGCAGCGCAACATCGGCGTCGCGTTCGGGCACTCGCTGCTCGCCCTGGACAACCTGCGCCGCGGCCTCGACGAGATCTCGCTCGCCCAGCCGGTGCTGGATGCCGACCTCGACGCGAACTGGGAAGTGCTCGGCGAGGCGATCCAGACCGTGGTGCGCGCCGAGATCGCCGCCGGCCGTTCGTCGATCTCCGACCCCTACGCGCTGCTCAAGGAGCTGACCCGCGGCCGCCGGGTCGGCGCCGCGGAGCTTGCGGAGTTCGTGCGCGGGCTCGACATCGGCGAGGATGCGCGCGAGCGCCTGCTCGCCCTCACCCCGGCGGGGTATGTGGGACTGGCGGCATCGCTGGTCGACGAGCTCGACGCCTGACACGCCTCGCCCTGTCTCGATCGGCCGCCGGGTCTCGATACACCGCGCCTGCGGCGCGGCACTCGACCACCGGTGGCTTCCCTTCGGGTCTCCGGTGGTCGAGTGCCCGCGCGGAGCGCGGGCGTATCGAGACTCGGCGATCCTCGGAGAAGCAGTCGGCCGATCAGGCCTCTCGGATGCGCTCCATGACCCGAAGGGCGGCGAGCGTGCGCGCGTGGTCGGGTGCGGCATCCGCCCCGCCGATCAGCTCGAGGAAGCGACGCACCTCGAACGCCATGTTGTGCTCAGGGCCGCCGGTGTTGGATGCCGCGTCGCGCAGTTCGTGCACCGTCACCGTGCCGTCGATCCCGCGCAGCGTGAGTCGCGCGGGCGCCGCCAGGTGGTCGATCTCCAGCGTCGCCCGCTCGCCCTGGATCTGACTGGGCAGGGCCGACGCCGTGATCTTCGAGTACGTCGCGACGGCGGAGAACCCGGGGTAGCGCAGCAGCGCGGCGCCCGCGCCGTCCGCTCCGGACGCGACGGTCACCTGCGCGGCCGTCACCTCGTGCGGCTCGCCGAAGAGGGCGACGAGCGCGCTGACCGGATAGACGCCGAGATCGTTGAGCGCGCCACCGCCCAGCGCGGGGTCGAAGATGTTCACCCGCTGTCCTGCGAGCACGAGGTCGTAGCGCGCGGAGCGCTGGCAGTACGACAACGAGACGAGACGCACCGGGCCGAGCTCGGCCAGCAGCCGGCGGATCTCGTCGAACGCGGGGTCGTAGACGCTGCGCATGCCCTCGAACACCACGACGCCGTGCGCGTCGGCCTCCGCGACGAGCGCGGAGAACTCCCCGGGCGTGAGCGTCGCGGGCTTCTCGACGAGCACGTGGCGCCCGGCGCGGACCGCGCGCAGCGCCTGCTCGGCGTGCAGAGCGTTCGGCGATGCGAGGTAGACGGCGTCGACGTCGCCCGATCGCAGGAGCGCGTCGAGGTCGGAGGATGCCGCGGGCACGCCGTGCTCCGCGGCGAACGCCTGCGCGCGCGCGAGGTCGCGGGAGTAGGCGCACGCAGCCTGGATGCCGTCGACGTCGGCCAGGGTTCGCAGGAACGTCCGGACGATCGGCCCCGTCCCCACCGTGGCGATCCTGATCATCCCGCGAGTCTAGACGTGCGGCGCGTCCCGCAACCGTCGCAGGGCCGACCCACCGGTGATCGGGTGCGGTTTCGATACGCCGCCTGCGGCTGCTACTCAACCAACGCGGTTTCGATACGCCGCCCGCGGCTGCTGCTCAACCACCGGAGCGGTCGCGCGAGGCATCCGCATCGCCCGAGGCATCCGTACCCTCATCGTCCGGCGGCAGCAGCACCGGCCGGTCGATCTGCTTCTGCACCTGCGCGGGATCGACGGCGAGGATCAGCAGGGCGATCACCACGAGCGTCGCGATGAACGCGATCCCCGCGACGACGAGCGCGACGTTCAGCGCGTGCACCGACTGCCCGTCGAACCGCGACTGGAAGAAGCCCATCGCGACGAGCGTGACGACACCGGCGAAGACGGCCGCGGCGAATGCCAGCCCGAGCAGCTGGGCGGGCCGCATGAGCGCGCGGCGGGTGGGCTTGTCGGTCACGCGGGCTCCCCGGATGCGGCGGACTCGACGGCCGGCGCCTCCCGGCGGGGCGTGAAAGCCGCGATGCCGAGGAAGACGGCAATGACCGCCGCGTAGCCGCCGAAGACGCCGACCGCGATGGTGGTGCCGGTCAGCGCGAACCACTGGCCGGCGTCGTCGATGAAGAAGTCGACGCGGAAACCCGGGTTGACCAGGGCTGTCCCGGCGGCGAGCGCGAGGGTGAGGATGCCGACGGTCACCGCGTCGCGCGCCTCCGAGCGGCGCTGCGGGTCGAGCGTCCCCTCGCGCCGCATCGCGGAGCGATCGGCGAGACCGGTGCCGAGCTCGACCGCGCCGGAGATCGCCGCCCAGGCGATCACGAGGACGAAGAACATCGCGGTCGTGCGCCACTGCGGGATGCCCCCGACCATGCCTGTCACGACGGTGAAGAGCGCGAGCGCGACGATCGGCCCGCGACGCACCGGACCGGACGCCATCCATGCCCAGGACCCGAGCACGAGCGCCGTCGTGATCGCGAACCCGCTGAAGACGGCGAGGCCGAAGGCCGCCGAGTGGTCGGACGAGAACGTGATCATGAGCGCCGCGATCGCGGCGAGGACCGCCCGACCCAGCTGCACGTGGCGCACCGCGAGGCGCGGCGCCGCACTCACGGCGGCGGCCGTCTCAGTGGGGTTCTCGGGCACGACGTTCCAGCTTCAGGAAAGGGATGCCTTCAGTCTAGGTCGTCGGCCCCGGCGCCCGTCGTGGCCCGAGGCCTCCGGCGTGCGCGCCGTGCCGTGCGCGAACGCCCAC
>JASGDZ010000079.1:0-7155 GCA_047606835.1 Microbacterium sp.
GCGAGGCTATCGAGCACGTCAGGTGGGGTGCCGTCGCGCACGAAATCCGATGCCGACCGGCCCCACCGCCACGCGAGCCTCGGCTCGAGGCATCCGCTCAGCCCGATTCTTCTCGCTTCGTTCGCTCGACGGCCGGGAGCGAAACCAAGCTCGACCAGGCAGAAGAAGAACCCGCGGGTCCACGAGACGCTGTTGACGGGTGTGGGTGGTGGCGAAGAGAAGTCGCCCGGCGAGTTCCGGCGATCCCCAGTGTCTTCGCGGGCTGGGAACGATTCGTCAACGATGACGGTCGGACTCGGGCGCATCCACAGTCCCGTCTCGCCCACGAGTTATCCACAGATTCGACGATGATGTCTCCGGATGTCGGTGGGTCATGGCATGATCAAAGTATGAGTTTTATCGAAGATATAAGCGATGCCGTGAAGCGGTTCGCGATGTTCGAGGAGCTCGATGTCGACGCCGCCGCGCTGCCGTCGTCGGTGCTGAGGCTCAGCGACGCATCCGTGCGCGACCTGCTCTCCGAGACGACGGGCCTCATCAAGCAGGTCACGGTGCTGCAGTCGGTGCTGGCCGGGGTGGCCTCCGCGAGGTCTTCGCGCGAGCGCGGGCATCGCGGGTTCGTGCAGCAGACCGGTCATCGCAACACCGTGGAGTTCATCCGCGACCTCACCGGCGCGACGCGCGGCGAGGCGACCCGCGCGGTGAAGGTCGGCGAAGCTCTGCTCGACGGCGTCGACGACACCGTGCCGCAGACGGAGCCGGGCGGGGTGGATGCCGGGCCCACCCGCGTGCCGTGGCACGAGCCGCTCCGCGAGGCGGTGCTGGCGGGCTCGCTCACCACCGCGCAGCATCACGCGATCCGCACCGGCCTCGGCGACCCGCCCGCGATCGACGGCCGCGAGTGCGAGTCGGTCGTCGACGCGTGGCGTGCGGCCGCCCGCGGGCTCGCGCGCGAAGCGGCGGGGTGCACCGTCGAAGACCTCGCCGCTCGCGCCAGGTCGCTGCGGGACATGCTCGATCCCGCCGGCGCCGAGGGGCGTTACGCCGCACGGTTCGCGCAGCGCTCGTATCGCTGGTCGACCACCCCCGACGGCGTGCGCCGCGCCCACATCACCTTCGACGACGAAGCCGGCGCGTGGGCGCAGGGTCTGATGGATGCCGCGCTCTCGCCGCGGCGGGGCGGGCCCCGTTTCGTCGCCGCTGACGAGAAGCAGCGGGCGGAAGACCTGCTCGACGACCCGCGCACGAACGAGCAGCTCGCCTACGACCTGTTCCTCGACATCTTCCGGGCCGGAGCCCTCGCGAACGCCGAAGACGTGTACGGCACGAAGGAAGCCGGCGTGCGGCTGGTCGCCGTGAAAGACATCGTCGCCGGCGGCACCGCGCAACGCGATGCGTTCGGGCGCCTGGTCGCGGTCGCGCACTCCGACGACGGTGCGCTCACCGTTGCGGGCTCGGCACTGGAGCGGGCGTTGTGCGCCACCGGGACCGTCGAGGTCACGGTCGACACGTGCGGGAATCCGCTGGACGTGGGGCGGGAGGCGCGCCTGTTCACCCCGAAGCAGAAGCTTGCCCTCGCCGTTCGCGACGGGGGATGCCTGTGGCCCGGATGCGACCGACCACCCGCCTACTGCGAGTCGCATCACTGCGATCACTGGGTCGACGGCGGCCGCACCGACTGCGCCCGCGGCGTGCTGCTGTGCAGATACCACCACCTGCATCTGCACAACGCCGGATGGCGCATCACCCGAGACAAGGACGGACCGTTCCTCCTGCACCCGCCGCCGGGCGTCGGTGAGCAAGAGCCGATCGCCCTGAAATCGAAGTCGCCGTTGCGGTGGCTGTGGGATCCGCCGCCGGAACGGGCGCGCTGGCGCCTCGCCGCGTGACCAGTGCGGCGGGAGGCCCGCGGTGACCTGAGCAGTGCGCGTGGGCAGTGTGACGTGGGCAGTGCGCGCGGGCAGTGCGACGTGGGCAGTGCGACGTTGGGCAGAGCCGCGTGCGGCGCGCGGCGACATAAGACGCCGCGCGGCGGTGGCTGTCGGGTTGGCCCCATCCGCCCCGGCGGGCGAGGATGGAGGCATGTCCGACGCCCCGAGAACCGCAGCACCCGAGACACCCGCCACCCCCGAGGCGCCCGTCACCTCCGAGACACCCGCCACCCCCGCGGCGCCCGTCACCTCCGAGACACGCGCCGCCTCCGAGGCATCCGTCACCTCCGCGACACGCGCCGCCTCCGCGGCGCCCGTCACGTCCGCGGCGCCCGCCATCCCCGACGCATCCGCCACTCCGCACGGCTACACCCTCTGGGCGGTGTGGCGGCGCGACCCGCTGCGGCCCGTGACCGAGCCCGACGACCGCGAGCTGGCCGACATCGTCGAGCTCATCGAGCAGGGCGGCGTCGCGGTGCGCGGCTTCTACGACGTGAGCGGGCTGCGCGCGGACGCCGACCTCATGGTGTGGCTGCACGGCGCCAGCGCCGAAGAGCTCCAGCGCGACCTGCGGCGCATGCGCCGCACCGAGCTGCTGCGCCCGCTCGTCCCGGTCTGGAACGCGATGGGCGTGCACCGCGACGCCGAGTTCAACCGGGCCCACGTGCCCGGGTTCCTGCGCGGCATCCCGCCCAAGCAGTGGCTGTGCCTGTACCCGTTCGTGCGCAGCTACGAGTGGTACCTGCTCCCCGAGGACGAACGGCGGCGGATGCTCGCCGAGCACGGCCGCAAGGGCGCGGCGTTCACCGGGGTCACGGCGAACACCGTGGCATCCTTCGCGCTCGGCGACTACGAATGGCTCCTGCCGCTGGAGGCCGACGACGTCATCGAGCTCGTCGACCTCATGCGCGACCTGCGCGCCACCGACGCCCGTCGCCACGTGCGCGAGGAGGTGCCCTTCTTCACCGGCCGGCGTCTCGACCTCGGGGAGATCCCCGAGGTGCTGCAGTGATCCCACTGCGCATCGGCACGCGCCGCAGCGCCCTCGCCACCGCCCAGTCGCAGCGGGTCGCCGATGCGCTGGCCGCGGCCTCCGGCAGGCCGGTCGAGCTCGTGCCGATCGTGTCGGAAGGGGATGTCACGCGCGCCTCGCTCGCGAGCCTCGGCGGCACCGGGGTCTTCGCGACGCGGCTGCGCGAGGCGCTGCGCGCGGGGGAGTGCGACCTCCTCGTGCACTCGCTGAAAGACCTCCCCACCGCTCAGCCCGGCGACCTCGTGATCGCGGCGATCCCGCCGCGGGAGGACCCTGGCGACGTCGCGCTCACCCGCGACGGCACGCCGCTGCACGAGCTGGCCGCGGGCGCCACGGTCGGCACCGGCTCCCCGCGCCGCATCGCGCAGGTGCTCCGGCGCAATCCGCACGTCGACGTGCGCGACCTGCGCGGAAACGTCGACTCCCGCCTGCGCCGGGTGACAGGCGGCGAGCTGGATGCCGTCATCCTCGCCGCCGCCGGACTCGCCCGTCTCGCCTCCCGCCCCGGCGGGCTCCCCGGCGGCGACCTCGTGCACCAGGAGCGGCTCGGGCTCGCCGAATGGCCCACCGCCCCGGGCCAGGGCGCCCTCGCCGTCGAGACGACCGACGGCGCCGTGCCCGAGCTCATGGCCGCGCTCGCCGCGCTCGACGATCGCGCCACGCGGATCGCAGTCACCGCGGAGCGCACGGTGCTCGCCGCCCTCGAGGCGGGGTGCAGCGCACCCGTCGGCGCGCACGCCGAGGTGACCGACGCCGAGCTCCGGCTGCGTGCGGTCGTGTACTCGCGCGACGGCGCCGCCTGCGTCGCGCAGGACGCGACCTTCGCGATCGCCGCGTCACAATCCCAGGGCACGGAGTATATTCGTTCGCACGGCAGCGGCGATGACGCGGATGCTGCCGATGACGACGACCCGATCGCGCGCGCCGTGCAGGCGGGACTCGACGTCTCTCATCGGCTGCTCGAACGCGGGGCGGCCGAACTGACACCGTGAGGTTGACGAATATGACCCTGAGCCGGCACAGCGCCCCCGCCAAGCCGTTGGCGGGCTGGCGGGTGCTCGTGCCCCGCGGCGGGCCGTGGGGCGACGGGGTCGCCGCGTCCCTGCGGGCGCAGGGCGCCGTGCCGGTGGTGGCGCCGCTCATCGACTTCGCCTCGACGAGCGAGCCCGAACTGCTCGAGGCCGCCCTCGCCGACCTCGAGGGCGGCGCCTTCGACTGGCTCACCGTCACGAGCGCGACCACGGTCGACGTGCTGTTCGCGCACGGCACCCGCATCCCGTCCGCCACGCGGGTCGCCGCCGTCGGCGAGACCACCGCGGCGGCGCTGCAGGCCGTGGGCTACCACGTCGACCTCGTGCCCGACCGCGACAACTCCGCGGCCGGCATGGCCGACCAGCTCCTCGAGCTGGAGCCCGAGCCACGCCGCATCCTCACCCTGCGCAGCGAGATCGCCAAGCCCGTGCTGACCAAGCGCCTCATCGAGGCCGGTCACGACGTCCGCAGCGTCGTCGCCTATCGCACCGTGGGCGTGCCGGTGACCGAGCGCATCGCACGGGATGTCGCCAGCGGCCGCATCAACGCGATCCTCGTGACGAGCGGATCGGTGGCCGAGCAGGTGCGCACGCAGTTCCCCGAGATCCCGGAGACGACCGTCGTCGCGGCGATCGGCCCGCGCACCGCGAAGGACGCCCGCAGGGTGGAGCTGCCCGTCGACGTCGTCGCCGCGCGGCAGACGGTCGACGCGCTCATCGACGCGGTCGCGCAGTTCTCGCTCCCGCACGCTGACGACGAGCACCGGCCGTGAGCTTCCCGCTTCACCGGCCGCGACGTCTGCGGCAGTCGGCCGCGGTGCGGCGCCTGATGCGCGAGACGCACCTCGCGCCGTCGCAGCTCGTGCTGCCGCTCTTCGTGCGCGAGGGGCTCACCGAACCCGCACAGGTCGGCTCCATGCCCGGGGTCGTGCAGCACACCCTCGACTCGATGCGCGGCGTCGTCGCCGAGGCGGCCGAGGCCCGCCTCGGCGGCGTGATGCTGTTCGGCGTGCCGGAGGTGCGCGACGCAGTGGGCTCCGGCGCGGACGACCCGCGCGGCATCCTGAACCTCGCCGTCGAGATCGCGGCCTCCGAGGCCGGCGACGCGCTCGTCGTGCAGACCGACCTGTGCCTCGACGAGTTCACCGATCACGGGCACTGCGGTGTGCTCACCGCGTCGGGCGCGGTCGACAACGACGCCACCCTGGAGCGCTACGCCGCGGTGGCGCTCGCGCAGGCGCGGGCGGGGTCGGAGATGCTCGGGCTGTCGGGGATGATGGACGGCCAGGTCGCGCACGTGCGCGCGGCGCTCGACGCCGCCGACTTCGCCGACACGCTGCTGCTGGCGTATTCGGCGAAGTACGCCGGGTCGTTCTACGGGCCGTTCCGCGAGGCGGTCGACTCGCAGCTGCAGGGCGACCGCCGCACCTACCAGCTCGATCCCGGCAACGGCCGCGAGGGCGTGCGCGAGGCGCTGCTCGACGTCGAAGAGGGCGCGGACGTCGTGATGGTCAAGCCCGCGCTGCCCTACCTCGACGTGCTCGCGGCGGTGCGCGCCGCCGTGGACGTGCCGGTGTGGGCGTATCAGGTCTCCGGCGAGTACGCGATGATCGAGGCCGCGGCGGCGAACGGCTGGATCGACCGCCGCGGCGCCGTGCTGGAGTCGCTGACCGCGATCCGCCGCGCCGGCGCCGACGCCGTGCTGACGTACTGGGCGCTCGAGGTCGCCGGGTGGCTCGCGGAGGCCGGTCGTTGAGCGTCCTCGGGCACACGCCGCCGACGGCGGAGCACTCGGGAGCCGAGCAGGCGGCACCGGACGTGGACCGCAACGACGAGCTCTTCGCGCGCGCGCGGGCCGTGATCCCCGGCGGCGTCAACTCGCCCGTGCGCGCCTACGGCTCTGTGGGCGGCGCGCCCCGGTTCATCGCGGCGGCGCGCGGGCCGTACATCACCGATGCCGCAGGCACTCGGTACGTCGACCTCGTCGCGTCGTGGGGCCCCGCCCTGCTCGGCCACGCACACCCCGAGGTCGTCGAGGCGGTGCGCGAGGCGGCATCCCGCGGACTCTCCTTCGGCGCGCCCACCGAGGCCGAGGTCGAGCTCGCGGCGCTCGTCGCCGAGCGGGTGCGCGTCGGCGACTCGCGCCCGGTCGAGCGCGTGCGGCTCGTGTCGACGGGCACAGAGGCGACCATGACCGCCATCCGCCTCGCCCGCGGGTTCACCGGACGTGACCTGCTCGTGAAGTTCGCGGGGCACTACCACGGGCATTCAGACGGACTGCTCGCCGAGGCCGGCTCGGGCGTCGCGACCCTCGCGCTGCCGGGCTCGGCGGGGGTGCCCGCGGCCGTCGCCGCGCAGACCCTCGTCGTCGGGTACAACGACCTCGAGGCCGTGCGCGAGGTGTTCGCCGTGCACGGCGACCGCATCGCCGCCGTCATCGTCGAGGCCGCCGCCGCGAACATGGGCGTCGTCGCGCCGCTGCCCGGCTTCAACGCCGCGCTCGCCGACCTCGCCCACGCGCACGGCGCGCTGCTCATCCTCGACGAGGTGCTCACCGGGTTCCGCGTGCACCCGGCCGGCTACTGGGGGCTGCAGCAGCAAGCGGGCGAGACGTACACGCCCGACCTGTTCACGTTCGGCAAGGTCGTCGGCGGAGGGATGCCGCTGGCCGCCCTCGGCGGCCGCGCCGACGTGATGGACCGGCTCGCACCGCTCGGTCCCGTGTACCAGGCAGGCACCCTGAGCGGCAATCCGCTGTCGGTCGCGGCGGGCATCGCGACGCTGCGGCTGGCGACGCCGGAGGTGTACGAGCGCGTGGATGCCGCGGCATCCGTCGTCGCCTCGGCCCTGGGCTCTGCGCTGTCGGCCGCGGGCGTCGCGCACAGCGTGCCGCGGGCCGGGTCGCTGTTCGGCGTGGTGTTCGCGCCCGCGGCGCCGACGTCGTACGCCGAGGCGCTCGCGCAGGAGTCGTGGCGGTATCCGCCGTTCTTCCACGCGATGCTGGCCGCCGGGGTGTCGTTGCCGCCGAGCGTGTTCGAGGCGTGGTTCCTCACCGCCGCGCACGACCCCGCCGCCCTGGCACGGGTGGTCGAGGCGCTGCCGGCGGCGGCGCGCGCCGCCGCGGAGGCGAAGGCCCCCGCGTGAACGTCGCCGCGTCCAC
>JASGDZ010000080.1:0-9103 GCA_047606835.1 Microbacterium sp.
AACAGGGCACGAAACGGTCCCTCCTCGTTGACGGGCAAGGGATCCCGCTCGGATGCGTGATCGCGGGCGCGAACTGCCACGACTCGCCCCTGCTCGCCCCGACCATGGAGAAACTGGGCCGGTTCGGATTCGACCTGCCCGAGCAGATCACGGTACACCTGGACGCCGGCTACGACTCCGGCAAGACCCGCGACCTGCTGGACACCCTCGGCTGCGACTACATGATCAGCAAGAAGAGCACCCCGCTGCAAGCCGGCGCCCGCTGGGTCGTGGAACGCACGAACTCCTGGCACACGAGAGGATTCCGGAAACTCCAGATCTGCACCGAACGCCGCGCCCGCGTGATCGACACATTCATAGCCCTCGCCAACGCGATCATCACCACCCGCAGACTCATCCGCGAAGCCTGGACCCGCTACCGCTGGGACACACGACCATCACGACGACCATGACCTATCCGCGCGACCTCTTAGTCGGAGCCCGATCCTAGACTGACGGGGTGACGGATGCCGACTCCTCTCCCGCGCCGACGCTCGCCGTGGCGCGGGCCGAGGCCGACGCGCTGACCGAGCGCATCCTGGCGGCGCGGGACGCGTATTACGGCCGCGACGCCGAGATCGTCGACGACGCGACGTACGACGGCTGGATGCGCCGGCTCGAAGAGCTCGAGCGGCTCCACCCCGAGTTGCAGGGCCAGGACTCGCCGACGCTGACGGTGGGTGCCGCCGAGAGCTCGCTGTTCGCCCCCGTCGAGCACGCCGAGCGGATGCTGAGCCTCGACAACGTCTTCAGCGAGGACGAGCTGCGGGAGTGGTGCGCGAAGACGGCCGCCGCGGCGGCTCGCGATCCGCGCTGGCTCATGGAGCTGAAGATCGACGGGCTCGCGATCAGCCTGCGCTACGAGCACGGCGCGTTGACATCGGCGGCGACCCGCGGCGACGGGCGCGTCGGCGAAGACGTCACCGTCAACGCGTTGCGCGTGGCCGGCATCCCGCAGCGACTCGACGGCACGGGGCATCCCGCGCTCATGGAGGTGCGCGGCGAGGTGTTCATCCCCGTCGCCGCTTTCCACGAGCTCAACGTGCTGCAGGCACGGCTGCGCGACCGGGTGGTGGCCGACATGCTCGCGCGCGGCGGCGACGAGGAGCGCGCGACCCGCAGCGCAGCGCGCCGCTTCGGCGCGTTCGCGAACCCGCGCAACGCCGCGAGCGGGGGGCTGCGCCAGCAGCTCGACAAGAAGTCCGGCCTGGAGCTGGAGGCCGGCCTGGCGCGGCTGGAGGCGCTGCGCGTCTACGTGCACGGCATCGGTGCGTGGGAGGCGCCGCCGGTCGCGGCGCAGAGCGAGGTCTACGAGCTGCTGAAGGGATGGGGGCTGCCGACGAGCCCCACCTTCCGCACGAGCGACGACATCGACGGCGTGCTCGCGTTCGTGGCCCACTACGGCGAGAACCGGCACTCCGTCGAGCACGAGATCGACGGCGTCGTCGTCAAGGTCGACGAGCTCGCGTTGCACGACGAGCTCGGGGCGACCAGTCGCGCGCCGCGGTGGGCGATCGCCTACAAGTACCCGCCCGAGCAGGTGAACACGAAGCTCCTCGACATCGTCGTGTCGGTGGGTCGCACGGGCCGTGCGACGCCGTTCGCCGTCATGGCGCCGGCGCGCGTGGCCGGCTCGGTCGTGCGGCAGGCGACGCTGCACAACCAGGAGGTCGTCAAGGCCAAGGGCGTGCTGATCGGAGACACCGTCGTGATCCGCAAGGCCGGAGACGTCATCCCCGAGGTGCTCGGGCCGGTCGTCGAGCTGCGCGACGGCAGCGAGCGCGAGTTCGTCATGCCCGCCGACTGCCCCGAATGCGGCACGGCGCTTCGTCCCATGAAGGAGGGCGACATCGACCTGCGCTGCCCCAACGCCAGGTCGTGCCCCGCGCAGGTGCGCGGTCGCGTCGAGCACATCGGCTCCCGCGGCGCGCTCGACATCGAGGCGCTCGGCGAGGTCACCGCGGCGGCGCTCACGCAGGCCGAGCCGCCGTCGGTGGCACCGCTGAAGACCGAGGCCGGCTTGTTCTCACTGTCGCTCGAGGATCTCGTCCCCATCTCCGTCGTGGTCCGCGACGCCGAGACGGGCGAGCCGAAGATCGACGAGAACGGGGAACCGGTGCGGCGTGCGCCCTTCCAGAAGCTCGGCCCGGCATCGTATCCGCCGGGCACGGACGCCCTCGACCCTGCGCAGCGCCGCCGCGCCGGCATCCGCAAGGACTACCGCGAGGTGCTGCCGTCGGAGGCCGCCGTCAAGCTCCTCGCCGAACTGGAGAAGGCGAAGACGAAGGAGCTGTGGCGGTTCCTCGTGTCGCTCAACATCCGCCACGTCGGACCGGTGGCGGCGCGCGCGCTCGCGCAGTGGTTCGGGTCGGTCGACGCGATCCGGGCGGCGTCGCGCGACGAGCTCGCCGCCGTCGAGGGGGTGGGCGGGATCATCGCCGACTCGCTCATCGAGTGGTTCGAGGTCGACTGGCACCGCGAGATCGTCGAGCGCTGGGAGGCCGAGGGCGCGCAGCTCGCGACGCCCGGTCATCCCGGTCCGGGCGCGGCCGCTGCCGCGGGCGGCGTGCTCGAAGGGCTCACGGTGGTCGCCACGGGGAGCCTGGAGGGCTACACGCGCGAGGGCGCGCAGGAGGCGATCATCGCCGCCGGCGGGAAGGCGGCATCCAGCGTCTCGGCCAAGACCGACTTCGTCGCGGCGGGTCCCGGTGCCGGATCGAAGCTCGCGAAGGCCGAGGCGCTCGGCGTGCGCATCATCGATGCGGCACAGTTCCGGGTCCTCGTCGAGCAGGGCCCCGCGGCGCTGGACGAGAGTCAGTGAGGGTGCGCGTGGTCGTGCCCGTCGTGTGAGTGATCTGCGTGCGAGTGACCCGACGCCGTCGAGCACGCCTCGACCGAAGGCGTCGGCCGCATCGATGAACGCGGCCAGGAGCCGTCCACCGACTCCGCGACCGCGGGCGGCCTCGGCGATATAGATCGAGTGCTCCACGACCCCGCGGTACACCGGGCGTGCCGACACCCGTGAGGCGGCGGCCCACCCGATCACCGCTGCCTCCTCCTCGTCGGTGGCGACCAGTCTCGGGGCGGGGAGCTTGCCGGTGTCGAACGCCTCCCAGTCGGGTGGTTCGGCCTCGAAGGTCGCGTGCCCGGTGGCGATGCCCTCCCGGTAGATGCGCTCCACGTCCACCCAATCCGCCGGGCTCATCGGGCGGACGCCGATGCCGCTCATCGTGGCAGCAGCGTGCGGGCGGCGGTCTCCAGGGCGCCGTCGACGACGCGGTAGTAGGCCCACTTGCCGCGCTGCTCGCGGGTGGCTAGCCCGGCGTCGACGAGCTGTTTCATGTGGTGCGAGACGGTGGGCTGCGAGAGCCCCACGGGGTCGGTGAGGTCGCACACGCACAGCTCCCCGTCCGCACTGGCCGCGATCAGCGACAGCAGCCGTACCCGGGTCGGGTCGCCGAGCACCTTGAACACCCGCGCGATCCGCTCCGCGTCGGCCTCGTCCAGCGCGCCGCCGGTCACGGTCGCGCAGCACGAGCCGGCGTCCTGGCCGATCAACGGGAGCGTCATGGTCATGCGTCCCATCCTGCCAGTCATATTGACATCTATCGATACATCGACCAGGCTCGATACATAGATCATCTTCGATGCGAAGGGTGTCGGGTGATGTCAGGCCTTCCCGTGCACGGGTGCTTGCTGCGCGGCGCCCCTCCCGGAGCCGGTGAGCATGAGCCTCGCACCCGCCGGGGCAGGCATCACGACGACGGGCGGGCGATGACCATGAGCAGGCCGAGCGTGTTGTTCATGTGCGTCCACAATGCGGGCCGGTCGCAGATGGCCGCAGGCTACCTCCACGCGCTCGCCGGCGGCCGGATCGAGGTCCGCTCCGCCGGCTCCCAGCCCGCCGAGCACATCAACCCCGTCGCTGTCGAGGCGATGGCCGAGGACGGCATCGACATCGCCGGCGCACAGCCCAGGGTCGTCACCCCGGAAGCCGTCGAAGCATCCACCGTGGTCGTCACGATGGGCTGCGGCGACGAATGCCCCTACCATCCCGGCGTCCGCTACCTCGATTGGTCGCTCGACGACCCCGCCGGACTCGACCTCCGCGCCGTGCGCCCCATCCGCGACGACATCAAACACCGCGTTCGGGCCCTCGTCGCCGAACTGCTCGATCAGCCCGCACAATCCTGAAGGTGTGGGCTCCACGAACTCACGCCATCCACAGTGTGAGTACCGCCCGCCGGGCTGGGTCGCTCGTTCGCGGCCGGGAGCCGTGACGGTGCCGAGAGATCTGTCGCTTCTCATCGTCGAGGGCGTCGGAAGCTCGCAGATCGCGCTGCGCGGAGCGATCGACGCCGCGATCTGGGTGCAGTCCGACGCGTCCGCGGCGCGGGAGAGCGGCATCGCGCGCGACACCGCGACTGCCGTCAACGGCGACCCGGAGGAGACAGTGCGGTTCTGGGACGAGTGGGCGGCGGAGGAGGAGCCGTTCCTCGAGCGTGGCGCGCCGTGGGCGCGTGCGGACGCGATCGTTGCCGGCGTTCCGCTGCTGCGGCCACCGCTGCTGCGCCGCGCATGATCCACAGTGTCGTATGTATCTTCTACACTCGCGGGTATCGAGAAAGGACCACCTATGACACGCAGGTCAGAGCTCGCAATCCCGGCGGCGATCAGTGTTCATGCTGCGCACAGTTCGGCGACGCCCCGGAAGACGCCCGGCGGGACGAGCAGCCGCCATTCGCCTACGCGGTGGGCCTGTTCGGCATCGGGCATCCCGCGTTGCTGATCGTCGGCGTCGATCCGCAGACGGCGTCGGCCGTACTCCCGAACCTCGGTGAGATCGCGTTCGCCGCGAACCGGTTCTACGCGCGGACCGCCGAGCACTCTGTGCCCCTGCTCCAGCTCACCTACGACGACACGCAGAGGCGGTTTCCGGGGGAGGAAGGATACGCGAACCCGGCATGGATCCAGTCGCGTCCGGGGCAGTTCCGCGCATGAATATGCTACAGACGGCTACGCAGAGCTACGATGTTGACGTGGCCGACATCCCGGTTCGCGAGCTGCGCAACGACACCGCCGGCGTCCTCCGGCGCGTCGAAGCGGGCGAGGACATCACGATCACGGTGCACGGTCGCCCCGTGGCGCGACTCGTGCCGGCGCGGGAGGACGGCCGGCGTCCTATGCCGCGAGAGGAGTTCGTGGCCAGGATGCGGAGGCACCAGGCCGATCCGGGTCTGCGTGATCTTTTGCGAGAGTTGGCGGGGGAGCTCCCGGATGAGAAGGATCTGGGCTGGTGAGCGGCGAAGACGTCGGCGTCGCCGACACGTCGGTCATGATCGCGCTCGAGTCGGGTCGCCCGCTCGATTCCTCCCGGATGCCGGACTCACTCGTGACGACGATCGTCACACGAGCCGAATTGGAGCTCGGTGTCTTGGCAGCACCGGATGCGGGAACCGGCGCCAGACGGCTGGCCACCCTCGATCAGCTGTCGACGATGACGATTCTGCCGGCGACGACCGAGGCGGCGCACGCCTGGGCGAGGCTGCGGGTTCACCTTCGTGAGCGCGGCACCCGGATGGAGGCCAATGACCTGTGGATCGCGGCGATTGCGACGGCCAACGAACTGCCGGTCGTCACGCAGGATGCCGACTTCGACGCGCTCGAGGGCGTTCCCGGAGTGACCGTGATCCGCGTGTAGTCGGTGCGGGCGATGCCGAAGCAGCACCGCGTGGTCCCCGTAGAATCGTTCGGTGTCTGAAATCACCCCCGATCTCGTGCGCCATCTCGGCGTGCTCGCCCGGATCCAGCTGAGCGACGAGGAGGTCGAGCGCCTCACCGGGCAGCTCGATGCGATCGTCGACAACATCGCGAAGGTGTCGCAGGTCGCCACCCCCGACGTGCCGGCGACGAGCCACCCGATCCCGCTTTCGAACGTGTTCCGGTCGGATGTCGTGGGCGACACCCTGACGCTCGAGCAGGCGCTGCAGAACGCTCCGGATGCCGCCGACGGTCGCTTCCGGGTCACCGCGATCCTCGGGGAGGAGCAGTGAGCGAGCTGACCCGGCTCTCCGCGGCCGATCTCGCCGCGGCGCTGTCCGCGGGCGAGGTGTCGAGCGTCGAGACGACCCGCGCGCACCTCGACCGCATCGCCGCGGTGGACGGCGACATCCACGCCTTCCTGCACGTGAGCGATCACGCGCTCGACGTCGCCGCCGACATCGACCGCCGCCGTGCCGCCGGAGAGCGGCTCGGCCCGATCGCCGGCGTGCCGCTCGCGATCAAGGACGTGCTGGTGACGACCGACATGCCCTCCACGAGCGGTTCGAAGATCCTCGAGGGCTACCTGTCGCCCTTCGACGCGACCGTCGTCGCCCGCTCGCGCGCGGCGGGGCTCGTTCCGCTCGGCAAGACCAACATGGACGAGTTCGCGATGGGCTCGTCGACCGAGCACTCCGCGTACGGCCCGACCCGCAACCCCTGGGACCTCGAGCGCATCCCGGGCGGCTCGGGCGGCGGCTCAGCCGCCGCGGTCGCCGCCTTCGAGGCTCCGCTCGCGCTCGGCTCCGACACGGGCGGGTCCATCCGCCAGCCCGCGCACGTCACGGGAACCGTCGGCGTCAAGCCCACGTACGGCGCGGTGAGCCGCTACGGCGCGATCGCGCTCGCGTCGAGCCTCGACCAGGTCGGCCCCGTCACGCGCACCGTGCTCGACGCGGGGCTCCTGCACGACGTCATCGGCGGGCACGACCCGCACGACTCGACCTCGCTCACCGACGCGTGGCCGTCGTTCGCCGACGCCGCTCGCGAGGGGGCCCGGGGCGACGTGCTGCGCGGACTGCGCGTCGGCGTCATCCGCGAGCTGCCCGACTCCGGGTTCCAGGCGGGCGTGTCGGCGTCGTTCCGCCACGCGCTCGCGGCGATGGAGGCGCACGGTGCCGAGATCGTAGAGGTCAGCGCGCCGCACGTCGAGTACGGCGTCGCTGCGTACTACCTGATCCTGCCGGCCGAGGCATCCAGCAACCTCGCCAAGTTCGACTCCGTGCGCTTCGGACTGCGCGTCGACGTGCCGGGCGGCACCGTGGAGGACGTCATGGCGGCCACCCGCGAGGCCGGGTTCGGCGACGAGGTGAAGCGCCGCATCATCCTCGGCACCTATGCGCTGAGCGCCGGGTACTACGACGCCTACTACGGGTCGGCGCAGAAGGTGCGCACGCTCATCCAGCGCGACTTCGCCGCGGCGTTCGAGCGCGTCGACGTCATCGCGACGCCGACCGCGCCGACCACCGCGTTCACGCTGGGGGAGAAGCTCGACGACCCGCTGCAGATGTATCTCAACGACGTGACGACGATCCCGGTGAACCTCGCCGGGGTGCCGGGCATCTCCATCCCGTCGGGGCTGGCGGAGGAGGACGGGCTGCCCGTCGGCATCCAGTTCGTCGCCCCTGCGCGCGAGGACGCGCGCCTCTACCGCGTGGGCGCGGCGCTGGAGGCACTGCTCGTGGATGCGTGGGGCGGACCGCTGCTGGATCGCGCCCCGGTGCTCGGAAAGGCGCTCTGATGGCCAAGGCAGACCTGATGGACTTCGACGAGGCCCTGGCGCTGTTCGAACCCGTGCTGGGGTTCGAGGTGCACGTCGAGTTGAACACGAAGACGAAGATGTTCTCCGCCGCGCCGAACTCGTTCGGCCGCGAGCCGAACACCGATCTCGCCCCCGTCGACCTCGGCCTTCCCGGTTCGCTGCCCGTGGTCAACGAGCAGGCCGTGCGCTCCTCGATCAGCCTGGGGCTGGCGCTCGGCTGCCAGATCGCCGAGACCTGCCGCTTCGCGCGAAAGAACTACTTCTACCCCGACCTGGGCAAGAACTACCAGATCTCGCAGTACGACGAGCCGATCGCGTTCGAGGGGCGGGTGGAGGTCGAGCTCGCCGACGGCACGATCGTCGACATCCCGATCGAACGCGCCCATATGGAGGAGGATGCCGGCAAGCTCACGCACGTCGGCGGCGCCACCGGCCGCATCCAGGGCGCCGAATACTCGCTCGTCGACTACAACCGCGCCGGCGTGCCGCTCGTGGAGATCGTCACGAAGCCGATCTACGGAGCCGAGGCCCAGGCGCCCGAGCTCGCGGCGGCGTACGTGCGCACCATCCGCGACATCGTGATCGCGCTCGGGATCTCCGACGCGCGCATGGAGCGCGGCAACCTCCGGTGCGACGCGAACGTGTCGCTGCGTCCGCGCGGTGCCGACCGGCTCGGCACGCGCACCGAGACGAAGAACGTCAACTCGATGCGCTCGGTCGAGCGCGCGGTGCGCTATGAGATCCAGCGCCAGGCGGCGATCCTGGCCGCGGGCGGCACGATCACGCAGGAGACGCGGCACTGGCACGAGGACACCGGCACGACGTCGCCGGGGCGGCCGAAGTCGGATGCCGACGACTACCGCTACTTCCCCGAGCCCGACCTCCTCCCCGTCGTGCCGTCGCCGGCGCTCATCGAGGAGCTGCGCGCGGCGCTGCCGGAGCCGCCCGTCGCGCGACGGCGCCGGCTGAAGGCCGAGTGGGGCTTCACCGACATCGACTTCCAGGGCGTCGTCAACGGCGGCGTGCTCGCCGAGGTGGAGGCCACGATCGCCGCAGGCGCGTCGCCCGCCGCCGCGCGGAAGTGGTGGACGGGGGAGCTGACCCGCATCGCGAACGCCGAGGGGCGCGAGGCGTCCGACCTCGTCACGCCCGCCGAGGTCGCCGAACTGCAGAAGCTCGTGGATGCCGGCACGCTCACCGACAAGCTCGCCCGGCAGGTGCTGGAGGGCATGGTCGCGGGGGAGGGGACGCCGCAGGAGATCGTGGATGCCCGTGGGCTCGCCGTCGTCTCCGACGACACCGCGCTCATCACGGCGATCGACGAGGCGCTCGCGGCGCAGCCGGACGTGCTGGAGAAGATCCGCGACGGCAAGGTGCAGGCCGCCGGCGCGATCATCGGTGCGGTGATGAAGGCGATGCGCGGACAGGCGGATGCCGCCCGCGTGCGCGAGCTCGTGCTGGAGCGCGCCGCGCAGTAGCCCC
>JASGDZ010000081.1:0-6125 GCA_047606835.1 Microbacterium sp.
CTCGCCGTCGTCGGCGTGCCGGTGCTCGCGGTGCACGGCGGCGCCGACCCCGTCGTCGCGCCCGACGCCGCGGCCGCGTATCTGGCCGCGCTCGAGGACCTCGAGCTCGTCGAGACGGTCGGCGGACTGCACGACGCCCTCAACGACCAGTCGCACCGCAGCGTCGCCGCCCGCGTCGTGCTGTGGCTGGAGCGCCTGCGCGCCGGCGACGTCGCCGCGCCGATCGTGCGCACGCTCGCGCGAGTGGACGCATGACCGGGTTCGCGACCGACCAGGTGCAGGCGGGGTACCGCCCCGACGTGCCGCAGAACACCGCCGTCGCGCCCATCTACCAGTCCAACGCGTACGAGTTCGCCTCGCTCGCCGACGCGCGCGACCTGTTCGCGCTGCGCAAGACCGGCAACCTGTACAGCCGCAACGCCAACCCGACGCAGCTCGTGCTCGAAGAGCGCGTCGCCGCGCTGGAGGGAGGCGTCGCGGCGGCCGCGGTCGCCTCCGGCCAGGCCGCGGTGGCGCTGGCCCTCCTCGCCCTCGCCAAGCAGGGCGAGCACCTCGTCGCCGCGCGCCAGCTGTACGGCGGCACGGTCGACCTGCTGCAGGAGACGTTCGCCGACTGGGGCATCGACGTCACGTTCGTCGACCAGGACGACCTCGACGCGTGGCGCGCCGCCGTGCGTCCCACCACACGCGCACTGTTCGCCGAGTCGATCACCAACCCGATCGCGCAGGTGCTCGACATCCGCGCGATCGCCGACGTCGCCCGCGCGGCCCGGGTGCCGCTCGTGATCGACAACACCGTCGCCACGCCCGCGCTCGTGCGGCCCGGCGAGCACGGCGCCGACATCGTCGTGCACTCCGCGACGAAGTACCTCGGCGGGCACGGCAACTCGATGGGCGGCGTGATCGTCGACCTCGGCACGTTCGACTTCTCGGCCGAGCCCGAGCGCTGGCCGCAGCTCACGAAGCCGTACGCGCGCGTGCGCGACCTCGTGCTGTGGGACCGCTTCGGCGCGTCGGGCTTCGCGTTCGTCGCGCTGGTGAAGTCGAAGTACGTGCACGACCTCGGCCCGTCGATCTCGCCGTTCAACGCCTTCCAGCTGCTGCAGGGCATCGAGACCCTCGATCTGCGGATGCAGCGGCACAGCGCGTCGGCGCTGGAGGTCGCCCGGTTCCTCGCAGCCCGCTCGGAGGTGACCGCGGTGCACCACCCGGGCCTCGGCTCGTCGCCGTGGCACGCGCTCGCCGAGCGGTACCTGCCGCGGGGCGCGGCATCCGTCTTCTCCTTCGATCTCGCCTCGACGGGCGACGCGGATGCCGACTGGCTCCGCGTGGAGCGCTTCGTCGACGCGCTGCGGCTCGTCAAGCTCGTCGCCAACATCGGCGACGCGCGCAGCCTCGTCGCCCACCCGGCGTCCATGACGCACAGCCACCTCACTCCGGAGCAGTTCGCCGAGGCGCACATCAGCGCCACCACCGTGCGGCTGTCGATCGGCCTGGAGGACCCGGCCGACGTCGTCGCCGATCTGGCGCAGGCGCTGGAGGCCGCCTTCGCGGCGGACGCCGCATCCAACCCCGTCCCCTCGGAGGCACTCGCATGACCATCGACCTCGGCTACTGGACCCCCGTCTACGGCGGATTCCTGCGCAACGTCGGCGACGAGGGCATGGATGCCTCGTGGTCGTACATCCGCGAGGTGTCGACCACCGCCGACCGGCTGGGCTTCCACACGACGCTCGTGCCCGAGCTGTACCTCAACGACCGCAAGGGCGTCGAGGCGCCGAGCCTGGAGGCGTGGTCGCTGTCGGCGGCGATCCTCGCCGCGACCGAGCGGCTGCGGGTGATGACCGCCGTGCGTCCCGGCTTCCACCTGCCTGCCGTGCTCGCCAAGACCGTGTCGACGCTCGACTCGATCGCGCCGGGGCGCATCGCGCTCAACGTCGTGGCGGCGTGGTGGGCGGAGGAGGCGCGGCAGTTCGGCGGGGTCTTCACGACCCACGACGAGCGCTACGTGCAGGCCGAGGAGTTCGTGCAGGTGCTGCGCGGCCTGTGGGAGCACACGCCCTTCTCCTTCTCCGGCGACCACTACGAGCTGGAGGGCACGATCGTCGAGCCCAAGCCGTCGACGGCGCCCGTGGTGTTCGCCGGAGGGGAGAGCGAGGCGGGCCGCGAGTCGATCGCGCGCTTCGGCGACGCCTACGTGATGCACGGCGGCACGCTCGACGAGGTGCGCGCGAACGTCGCGGACCTGAACGCGCGGGCCGAGCGCATCCACGGCCGGCCGGTGCGCGAGTTCGGGATGCCGGCGTACGTCATCGTGCGCGACACCGAGGCCGAGGCCCAGCGCGAGCTGGAGCGCATCACGACCGTCGACCCGTCGTCGCCCGGCTACGCGTCGTTCGAGCAGTTCCAGGCGAACTCGAAGCTGTCGCTGGAGCTCACCCGGCGCGAGTACTCCGTCGGCACGCGCGGCCTGCGCCCGAACCTCGTGGGCACCGCAGAACAGGTCGCCGAGCGCATCCGCGCCTACGGGGATGCCGGCATCACGCTGCTGCTCATCCAGTCGTCGCCGCTCGTCGAGGAGCTGGAGCGCATCGCCGCCGAGGTCTTCCCCCTCGTGCCGCAGTCGACGCTCGCCGCCGTCTGAGCTCCGCCCCCGCGGGTGCGCTCGATAGGCTCCCGGAATGACCGATCAGCACGCTCCGGGCCTGCGCTGGGGCATCCTCGCCACGGGACTCATCGCCGGCGGGTTCGCCGCGGATCTGCGCGTCGCCGGACGCGACCTCGTCGCGGTCGGCTCGCGAGACGCCGCGCACGCCGAGGCGTTCGCGGCGAGGTTCGGCATCCCGCACGCGCACGCGTCGTACGAGCAGCTCGTCGCCGACCCCGACGTCGACATCGTCTACGTCGCGACGCCGCATCCCTTCCACGCCGAGCACGCCCTGCTCGCGCTGAACGCGGGCAAGCACGTGCTGGTGGAGAAGCCGTTCACGCTCAACGCCGCCGAGGCGGCGCTCGTGCGCGAGGCGGCGGCGGCGCGCGGGCTGCTCGCGACGGAGGCGATGTGGACGCGCTACCTGCCGCACATGGTGCGCATCCGCGAGCTGGTGGCCGCCGGCGCCCTGGGCGAGCTGCGCACGCTCCACGCCGAGCACTCGCAGCGGCTGTCGACCGATCCGGCGCACCGGCTCAACGCTCTGCAGCTCGGCGGCGGCGCCCTGCTCGATCTCGGCGTCTACCCCGTCTCGTTCGCGTGGGACGTGCTGGGCGCTCCGGTGTCGATCGCCGCGACGGCGCGGCTCGGCGAGACCGGTGCGGACACCGACGTCGCGGCCGTCTTCGCCCACGCCTCCGGTGCGATCTCCACGTCGCTGTCGAGCTCCCGGGCCGCCGGCGCCAACACCGCGCACATCGTCGGCACCGAGGCGCGCATCGACATCGACCGCACGTGGTACCAGCCGACGTCGTTCCGGCTCGTCGCCCCCGACGGCGCGGTCGTGGAGGAGTACGTCACCCGCATCGACGGCGGCGGCAAGCAGTTCGAGGCCCTCGCCGCGGAGCGGCTGGTCGCCGAGGGCCGCGTGGAGGGCGACATCCTCCCGATCGACGAGATCGTGGCGATCATGGCGTCGCTCGACGAGATCCGCCGGCAGATCGGCGTGCGCTACCCCGGCGAGGGACCGAGCACCTGACGGCGGCGCGGATAAGGTGGGGACGTGCCAGCGCTGTCACCGCTTCACCGCCTGCCCGACGGGACCGTCAAACAGCGCGGTCCGCTCACCGGCACGGAGGTGTGGACGGTCCCGGGCCGCGCGCAGCGGCCCCTTGCCGCCCCTCGCGACGAGCGGCGACGCCTCGAGCCGGGCGAGGCGACGCGCCTGTGCGCATTCTGCCCCGACCGCTATCCGGAGACGACGCCGGAGAAGGCGCGGCTCGTGCGCGGCGACGACGGCGGCCTCGAGGTGCTGCGGCGGCTGCCCGCCGATGCGCTGTTCGACACCGTCGCCGAGTTCCGCCGCTTCGGCAACCTCTTCGAGATCGTGTCCGCCGAGTACTGGCGCGAGAACTACGGCTTCCGCCAGCCGTCCGAGGTCGTGCGCTGGGCCGACGACTACCTCTCCACGCCCGCGGGGCGCGAGCAGATCGAACGGCTCGTGCGGGTCCGGGATGCCGCATCCGGCGTTGCCTCCGACGTCGAGGCCGGCGCGCTCGACCTGGTCGGCGGATCGCACGACGTGGTCGTGGCCCGCCGCCACGTGCGCGACGGCGCGGAGTGGGACGACGAGCTGTGCTCGTCCGGCGTCCTCACGCCCGACGAGCACGCGGCGTACCTCTCCTTCGCCGTCGACGCGCTCACCGGCATCGCCGCGGCGCAGCCGCACGCGAGGTACGTCTCGGTGTTCCAGAACTGGCTGCGGCCCGCCGGGGCATCCTTCGAGCACCTGCACAAGCAGCTCGTCGCGATCGACGAGTTCGGCCCGCAGGTGTCGCGCGAGATCGGGATGCTGACCGGCAGCCCCGAGCTCTACCAGCGCGAGATCGCCGACCTCGCCGTGCGCGAGGGACTCGTCGTCGCGGCGAACGACCACGCCGTCGCGTTCGCCGGCGTCGGCCACCGCTACCCCGCGTTCGAGGTGTACTCGCGCTCGCGCGCGCACCTGCCGCAGGCGCACGCGCCGGAGGAGGTGCGCGGGATGTCGGACCTGCTGCACGCGCTGCACGCCGCGACCGGGGTGCACGTGGCGACCAACGAGGAGTGGCACTACCGGCCGCCCGGCGTGCTGGCGCGGATGCCGTGGCGCATCGTGCTGAAGTGGCGCATCTCGACGCCTGCGGGCTTCGAGGGCGGCACGAAGATCTTCGTCAACACGATCGACCCGTGGTCGCTGCGCTCGCGCGCCGTCGACGCGCTGCGCGAGCTGAGGGATGCCGGTCGCATCGCCGCGGGCCTGCGCATCGGCGAGGAGTGCGCGCCGGGCGACGCGCGGCTGCGCTACGCCGACTGACGCTCCCCGGTCGTTGAGCGAGGACGCTCCCCCCGGTCGTTGAGCGAGGCCGCTCCCCCCGGTCGTTGAGCGAGGCCGCTCCCCCGGTCGTTGAGCGAGGCCCGCAGGGCCGAGACGAAACGCGCTGAGCAGACATGTCGCGTGCAATCGCCGCGTATCGTCTCGGTCGCTTCGCTCCCTCGCTCAACGATCGGGAGGCTCAGTGGTAGCGGCCGCTGTAGGCGTTGATCGCCGGCTGCCCGCCCAGGTGCGCGTACAGCACGGTGGAGTCGCGCGGGATCTCCCCCGACGACACCAGGTCGATGAGCCCCGCCATCGACTTGCCCTCGTACACCGGGTCGAGGATCACGCCTTCGAGGCGCCCGGTGAGGTGGATCGCCTCGTCGGTGGAGGCGACAGGGATGCCGTACAGGTCGCCCGCCCAGCCCTCCAGCACCTGGATCTCGTCGTCGCGCAGCGCGCGGCCCACGCCGATGAGGTCGGCGGTGCGGCGCGCGATGCGGGCGACCTGGTCGCGGGTCTGCTCGATCGTCGCCGACGCGTCGATGCCGAGCACGCGCCGCGGCCGGTCGCCGAAGTTCTCCGCGAGGTCGGCGAAGCCCGCGATCATGCCCGCCTGCGTCGAGCCGGTCACCGCGCACACGACGATCGTGTCGAAGAAGACGCCCAGCGCCTCCTCCTGCGCCTTCACCTCGTGCGCCCAGTTCGCGAAGCCGAGCCCGCCGAGCGGATGGTCCGACGCGCCGGCGGGGATCGCGTAGGGCTTGCCTCCCGAGCGCTCGACCTCGGCGATCGCCTCCTTCCACGAGTCGCGGAAGCCGATGTCGAAGCCCGCGGGCGACAGCCGCACGTCGGCGCCCATGATGCGCGACAGCAGGATGTTGCCGACGCGGTCGTTCACGGCATCCGGCCAGTCCACCCAGTGCTCCTGCACGAGCACCGCCTTCAGGCCGAGGTGCGCCGCGACCGCCGCGACCTGGCGCGTGTGGTTGGACTGCACGCCGCCGATCGACACGAGCGTGTCGGCGCCCTGCGCGAGCGCTTCGGGTACGAGGTATTCGAGCTTGCGCACCTTGTTGCCGCCGAAGGCGAGGCCGCTGGACACGTCCTCGCGCTTGGCCC
>JASGDZ010000082.1:0-3546 GCA_047606835.1 Microbacterium sp.
CGACGACGAACGCGGTCGTGCGCTCGCCGCGCCGGCGCGGCAGCAGCGGCACGTCGACGCGCCGACGCTCGCCGGGCGGCAGGTCCACCGGCATCCGCGCCTCCGGCGCTCCCGCGGTCGGCTGCCACGCGTCCCGCACGAGGCCCCGCAGCCTGCGCGCGCCGTCGTTGGCGAGCCACAGCGCGGTGTCCACACGTTCGCCCAGGCGCGCGCGGCGCGGGATGCTCCGCTCGACGCGCAACAGCCGCGGATCCGCGGCGAGGGCGGCATCCGCCCCCGCGAGTGCGGCGCATAGCGTCAGCCACGCGCCGAACACCGCCCACGCGTTGGCCCCGACCGCGCTCAGCAGCACGATCGGCGCGATGCCGGCGCCGACGAGCAGCGCAAGGCGGCCGGTGACGTACACGGGGGCTCCTACAGCGGCACGCGGGTCTGCTGCAGCACCGAGCGCAGGATCGCGTCGGCCGAGACGCCCTCGATCTCGGCCTCGGGTCGCAGCCGGATGCGGTGCCGCCACACCGGCACGAGCATCGTCTGCACGTGGTCGGGCGTGATCGCGGGGTAGCCGCCGAGCCACGCCCACGCCTTCGCCGCCGCCAGCAGCGCGGTCGTGGCGCGCGGGCTCACCCCGAGCTGCACGGAGGGGCTCTGCCGCGTCGCGCGGGCGAGGTCGACGACGTACGCGAGCACGTCGTCGGCGACGGTCAGGGATGCCGCGGCGCGCTGCGCGGCATGGATGTCGGCCGGCGTCACCACGGCCTCGATCCCGGCCGCGGCGAGATCGCCGGGGCGGAAGCCGTCGGCGTGCCGGCGCAGCACGTCGATCTCGGCCTCCCGCGGCGGGACCTCGACCACGAGCTTCAGCAGGAAGCGGTCGAGCTGCGCCTCCGGCAGCGTGTACGTGCCCTCGTGCTCGATCGGGTTCTGGGTCGCGGCGACGAGGAACGGGTCGGGAAGCGGGCGGGTCACGCCGTCGGTGGAGACCTGGCGCTCCTCCATGGCCTCCAGGAGCGCGGCCTGCGTCTTCGGCGGCGTGCGGTTGATCTCGTCGGCGAGCACGACGTTCGTGAACACCGGGCCCTCGCGGAACTCGAACTCGCCCGTGCGCGCGTCGTACACGAGCGATCCGGACACGTCGCCGGGCATGAGGTCGGGCGTGAACTGGATGCGCTTGGTGCCGAGCCCGAGCGCACGGCTGAACGAGCGCACGAGGAGCGTCTTGGCGACGCCCGGCACGCCCTCCAGCAGCACGTGCCCCCGCGACAGCAACGCGATGAGCAGCCCCGTGACGACGCCGTCCTGACCGACCACGGCCTTGCCGACCTCCAGCCGGACACGGTTCATCGCCTCGCGCAGCGCGGCGTCGCCGGGGGCGGGCGGAGCCGGGTCGGGCAGCGGCGGGGGTGCGGCGAGTGCGGGGTCGGTCATGGATCGATCCTCTCAAGGTGGATGCTGGCGCGCACGGCGGCCTCAAGGTCGCGCAGGCGGTCGCTCGCCGCGACGAGCTCGGCATCCGTCGCGGGGGAGAAGCCGACGAGGATGTCGTGCACGACGTCACGGCGCGCGCCGATGCGGGCGGCGGCCGCGTCGGCGATCTGCGCGGCGGAGGCCGCGCGGCCGAGGCCCAGCATCACGGCGATGCGGTCGAGGGCGCCGGCGCGCAGCGCGTCGAGGGCGTGGCGGGCGTCGCGGGAGCGCGCGTAGAGCCGCGCGCGGCCCTCCATGGTCTCTGCGGCCCGCACCGTCACCGGCAGGTTCTCGGCGACGAGGGGCCCGAAGCGCCGGCCGCGCCACACGCCGGCGACCGCCCCCGCCACGAGCAGCAGCACGATGGCGGGCGTCACCCACGGCGGAGTGAGGTCGCCGAGGGACACGGCGCTGCCCGCGTCGCCGTCGAGCGCCGTCGGCATGAACCACACCACGCGCTCGTGGCGCCCCATCAGGCCGAGCGCGAGGGCGGCGTTGCCGTCGTCGGCGAGGTGCTCGTTCGAGAACAGCGCTGTGGCGTCGAGGGCGACGGTGCGCGACGTCGCCGAGCGGTCGGCGGCGATCAGCCCGTAGCCGGCGCCGACGGCGTAGCATCCGGTCGTGGTGGGCAGCCCGCCGGTCGCGAACAGCGCGCCGACGACGACCGCACCGGCGCGTGCCGCGTCCGCCTGCGCGCAGTCCGGGTCGACCGGGGCCTCGGGGCCGAAGCCGACGGCCCGCGCGCCGTCGAAGAGCAGCCGCAGGTCGCGGCCGGCGGGGTCGACGAGCACGACGTCTCCCGCCTCGTCCGCGAGCTGTGCGACGGTGTCGTCCGAGAGTGCCGCCGTCGACGCGAGCACGAGGGTCGTCTCGGGGCCGAGCGCGCCGATGGCAGCGGCGCGGGTGCGCACCACGTCGACGGTGACGCCGTCGTCCCGCAGCAGCTGCGCGAGGGCTCGCGTGCCCCGCGGTGCCGGGCTGTCGGGGTCGAGCCGGCCCTTGCTCGACCACTCCGTCGCCGAGGTGAGCGCCGCTCCGGCCGCGCCGACCAACACGAGCACGAGCGCGATCGCGGTCCACGCCGAGGCGGCCCGTCGACGGGAGGGCGCGGATGCCGCGTCCGGCGCGGCGGCGACGAGGGTCGTCATGCGAAGGCCGCCGTGGGATCGGGCAGCGCCGCGGGCCGGCTCGTCTCCAGCGCGTCGTCGGTCTCGGCGACGAGGGCGTACAGCTCGGCGGTGCCGGGACGGCGCAGGTAGCGCACGTCGTCGAAGGCCTTAGCGGACGCCTCCAGCGCCTCGCCCTGCGCGGGGAAGACGCGCGCCGCCTGTCGTGCGAAGGCGTGCACCGTCGTGCCAGGTGCGGGGTCGACGAGCGTGCGCTCCGCGAGCGCGCGCGCCAGAGCGCGCATGCGCAGCACGATCGCGCCGTCCCAGTCGCGTGCGCTCGCGCGCGCGACCGCCTCGCGACGCAGCTCGGCCGCGGATGCCTCGTCGCGGGCGAACAGCTCGCCGGTCGCGGCGTGCGAACGGCGCACCGCGCGCGGCCGGCCCCAGATCAGCACCGCCGCGACCACCAGGAGCACGGCGACCGAGACCACGACGATGCCGAGCAGACCGTCCCAGCCGGGCGGCGCCTCTCCGCTGAGGATCCCTTGCAGGAAGTCGCCGACCGCCTGCGCCACGCGATCGAGCGGCGTCGGCTGCGCCGCCTCGTACTCCGGCTTCGCGAGCTCCTCCGCCGCCCGGCGACGGGCCTCGTCGGGGTCGGGGACGAGCGGCAGGGCCGCCGCGATCCGCAGGGAGATCGTCACGGCGCGGGGTGGCCGTTCTCGTCGGCGGCGGGCGAGCCGGGCGCCGTCCACCGCGTGGCGGTCGGGGACGCCGGCGGCGGGGAGGTCGGCGGGTAGCTTTGCGGCGGGTAGGTCGGCGGGTACGCCTGCGGCGGGTAGCCCTGCGGGTACGCCGGCGGCGGGTAGGGCGCCGGCTGCCCGAGATGCCAGGGCCGCGGCGCGTGCGGCCGTTCCGGGTGCGGCGTGTACGGGTCGGGAAGGTCGCGCCTGCCCGCATCCCGCCTCTC